>JAITND010000004.1 GCA_031290625.1 Endomicrobium sp.
AGGGTTTCCCCCATTGTCCAAAATTCCCCACTGCTGCCTCCCGTAGGAGTCTGGACCGTGTCTCAGTTCCAGTGTGTCCGTTCACCCTTTCAGGCCGGATACCCGTCATAGCCTTGGTAGGCCGTTACCCTACCAACTAGCTGATAGGCCGCAGGACCATCTCAAAACGCATTACTGCTTTAACCCCTAGTTTGATGCCAAACTGTGGTTTTATGCGGTATTAACTCCGATTTCTCGGAGATATTCCCCATTTTGAGGGAGGTTTCCTACGTGTTACTCACCCGTTTGCCGCTAGACTCTGCGATACTCTGCAGAATCCCGCGCGACTTGCATGTGTTAAGCACGCCGCCAGCGTTCACTCTGAGCCAGGATCAAACTCTCCATAAAAAATTTACAGAGATGTTAATAAGCTCTTACTTACTGATACTACTCTGATTAAATAAAAACCTTTCGGATTTTATTTGAATTGATTACAAATGACCCTAGTAATTACTTGATTGCCTCTTTTGCGAGGCGCTTGTCTGCGTATTATTTAATATTCAAAGAACTTTTTGAAAGAAAAAAACATCTCGGTCTTTGCTTTTCCATTTTTGTCAAATTCAGCAAAGATTCACATCCCTACATATTTAGCAAAATCGCCTTTTTTACAAGAGACTAAATCTTAATTATATAATTTAATTCTTAATTGCCTTTATTTATTATGAGCGTTAATATATAACGCAAAAAAGATTCTTTTGCAACTACTTTTCTTTTTTTGCGTCAACAACCCGCTTATTAAACAAAACTTTTAAATCATTGTCAAATATTTTAAAAGTTTTATATAAAAAATTTTACATTGCGCTATTATACCACAATTTTCATTTTTTGTCAAGTATCTGAAAACTTCTTGAAGAACCGCAACTATCGCCGCAACCGTCGCAGATTGTAACACAACTCAAATCTTTTGTCAAGCATTTTTCACTTTTTCAAAAACTCCGACTACAAAATGATAGTTATGCGCGTCTTAGAACTTATAAAATCTATCCAATCTGCCAATAAACTGATTTTAAAGATTCTATTTTCGCGGATACATTAACCTACATATATCACAACTATGTTCAAAAGAAATATGTTTAGAAAAACCCGAATCTTTTAGTTAGATTCGTCCTCTATAACTTTGCGGCAAATGAAAATACTACTTGTTCTTGCCTACGATTTTGAAAACTTTTGTCGAGCAGTGGGGACACGCTCCGGAAATAGCTTTCATGCCGTTTTTCATAACTACGTCCTGAGCGTCTTTTATTTCAACTTGTTTTTTACATTTCATGCATCTTGCTTCCGCCATAATAAACGCCTCCTATTTTCTCACGCTAACCGCTTAAAAGCGTAGCAATTGGTAATTCTCAAACGCGCTCGCGCTTAAACAAAAAAACGTTGACGCCAGATAAAGATTGAACCCCGTTCAAAAGCGGGCGATGGGAATCGAACCCACATCTCCGGCTTGGGAAGCCGGGGTTTTACCACTAGACTACGCCCGCAGAAATCGCCCGTTTGAATATTTTCGTTAGATTTTAGATTCTATACTTTTTTTTAATATGTGTCAATTTAGACGAAACCAGCTTTAAAGCGTCGTTTTTACTTAATGCTTTCCTCTCGTATTGCGCTTCGTTTACAAAGTTTAGAAGCTCGCCAACCCAAGGTCCAGGTTGCAATCTGAATTCTTTCATTATTATATTGCCGTCAATCACTTTAGGCAACGGCTCAGCATTTTTTAACTCGTAATATTCTTTTATAAGTTCTCTCGCCGATTTTTCTTGAAGTTTTAATTCTTTTGGAGAAAAAACTTTTAAACTTTTATAAGAATGCCAGTCAGACATTGAAAGAACAATTAAATCAGGAGTATTATCGCCTATATCTCTAAAAAATTTCATCGTCGCTTTTTCTGTAACAAGATTATTTCTTGTTAACGTAGAAGGACGCATATGATGTTTTACTAAAAATGTCGCGGTTTCAATATCTCTTTTGCCAAACCTTAAAGAAAGCATTATTTCTTTCAATTTATTTGCGCCAAGCTCTTCATGTTCAAAAAAACGCATTTTGCCGTTTTCAAACTTTGCAGTTTCGGGTTTAGCATTGTCGTGGAACAAAGCCGCAAACTTTAACAACACCGCTCTTGTAACATTTTCCGAGAAAAATTCTCCATTATTGAAATGTTCTCGCAGTTCAACATAGTTTCCGGGAAAATATTTTCTTAGATTGATTAAAATACTCTCTGCAGACCGTAATGTTTCAAAAGAATGCTGAAACAAACCTCCCGAATGATAATAATGCTTTTTCTTTGCTTTCTTCATCTTTCCAATTTCAGAAAAAATCTCGGAAAGTAATCCGCAACTGTCCATAGTTTTAATCAATTTTGAAGAATTCTTTGACGCAAGAATTCTAAAAAACTCATTCTTTATTCTTTCAGGAGCCGCAGATTTTATAAGTTTTGCGTTCTGTTTAATCTGCAACAATGTCTTACTCGAGAACTTAAAGCCTATGAATTCCGCAACGAATCTAAAAGCTCTAAGCATTCTTAAAGGATCAGTCTTAAACGTTCTTCCAGATAGAGCGTTAAAAGTTTTAGACTTTAAATCCGCAAGAGTTTTTTTATTAGGAAAAATGATATGTTTCTTGAAATCTTCAAAATATTTAAGATTGAAAGCCACGGCGTTAACGGTAAAATCTCTGTTTTGTAAGTCTTCTTCTATTGTTTTGCCATTAAAGAGCGATATATCAATATTTGGAACTTCATAGTCTTTAAGTATTATCCTATAAGTTTCAGTATCTTCATCTAGCGTTACAAGCTTAGCTTTAAAAACCGCCGCTATTTTTTTTGCATACTTTAGAGCGGCTTTATTAACAACTAAATCAATATCTTTATGTTTACGCTTTAAAAGTAAGTCTCTTCCAAAACCGCCGACAGCGTATGCATCATAACCTTTGGAAACGCTGTTAATCTTTTTAATTAGTTCTCTCATATTTTATACTATTTATCTTCAGGATTAACAATTACAGAAACCGCGCCGCCCGCAAAGATTTTGCCGGCAACATTTAAAACGTCTTGCGTAGTAACTTTCTCTATATCGTTTAGATACTCTACATCATATTTATAACCTTGTCCTATTATTTCCCGCCAAGCGTTATAGTAAGATTTTTTATTAACCGTTTGCCTGTCTAAAAGATAGATACCTTTTATATACGCTTTAACATTTTTTAATTCCCGCTCGGAAATTTTCACGGAACAAAAATCTTTCAGTATTTCATCTATCTTTTTTAACGTCAACTCTATATTTTTCTTATCAAGACCTGCATAAACTGCAAAATAACCGTCTTTTTTTCCTGAAGGGAAAACTGCGCTTACCTCGTATGCCAACCCTAATTTTTCCCTTAACTCGACAAATAATCTGCTCGTCATTCTGCCGCCTAAAACTGCGCTTATAACTTTGGTTGTTACAAAACCTTTATCATTAACAGCTGGCGCGGGAAACCCTATGAA
This sequence comes from Endomicrobium sp., assembly GCA_031290625.1. Classification (GTDB taxonomy): domain Bacteria; phylum Elusimicrobiota; class Endomicrobiia; order Endomicrobiales; family Endomicrobiaceae; genus Endomicrobiellum. The sequence goes on from JAITND010000004.1 coordinate 3,518, forward strand.
TATATACGCCTGATTGAATTTTCCTTTGATTTCCTTATTTACAGACTTGTCACGGTTTAAATTAAATACGGGATCTTTAAATTTATATCCTGTCGCAACGACAGACAAATGTTTTTCCAAAGATTCTTTTACAACAGTAGAAGAAACATTGCCCGAAACTGAAAGTAAAATATTTGAAGCATTGTAAGAATATCTATGCCATTTTATTAAATCTTTGCGGGTAATTTTTAAAATAGAGTCTTTATTGCCGACAACAGGAAAAGAATAAGAAGCATTGCCGTAAAACAGTTTAGCAAACGCATCGGCAGCAGTTGTCACTATGCTATCTTTGCGGGAATTTAGAGCGGCAATAGCGCTTTCTTTTTCAAAATTAAATTCTTTCTCGTCAAATATAGGATTTAAAACTACATCGGCAAGAAGTTCCGCCGCTTTGTCAAAATATTCAGACAAGCAAGACATGCTAAACCCTGCCATATCATAAGCTACGTCTGAAGACAAATCTGCTCCGATATTGCCTAAGTCATTTGCCAAAATTTCGCTTGAACGGCTTTTTGTGGAATACGCCATTAGTTTTGACGTAAGACTAGATATGCCAGCATTACCCAAAACTTCATTTATAACAGAAACCCAACTAAGAATTCTTAACGAAAAAATTTCCGCGCCGTTTGTTTTATCAAACAATACCTTAACGCCATTTTTAAGCGTAAAAACTTCCATCTTCCCTCCAACGCTAATAAACTCTCAAACTTTGATATACTTAGCGTTTTTAAATTTTCCTACCTTTTTTATTTTGCCGCTTTTAACCATTATTGACAGAACATTTTCTATCGTAGTCGTACTGACATCAGGCAAAACATAGTTTATTTCTTTTTTAGGTAAAGGCATAAACTGTTGATAAAAATCGCCTCTATTCTGGCTTTCTTTGCGGCTTTCTTTGCGGCTTTCTTTACATTTATAACGCTAAATCTTGAATCCAACTCTTTATAACACATTAACAATGTTACAATAAAATTTTCTCATATGCATCCTTACTGCATATAAATTACAATAAAATATGCAGTAATTGCTCAAAGGACTGTAGCAGAATTGCGCAAAACACTAAAGCGAGCTGTACCTATCGTACAAAGAGTAAAAATAACTAGACGACAAGCTTTAGACATAGTAAATGATTATACTAACCGTCCAAACGTTCGCGCAATAGGCGAAGAGGCGGTATCCAATAAACTCAGGCGCTATTTTTTGGCAATAAAACTACATGTGAAATTGTATCTTTAGAGTAGTATTTTTTAAAGAAATTTATAACGTCTTCGCATGTTAAAGATTCTAACTTGTCTAAATAGTTTGGTACAAAGTCATGATTTCCCATTAAGCTCCAATAGCCGACTTTATCTGCAATATCATAAGGCGTTTCATTAGAAAATTGCCAATCCGTTTTTAATAAAAGTTTAGACCTATTTAATTCTTCTTCGGTAATGCCGTTATTTATAATATTCTCTATTTGTTTCTCTATTTCTTCTTTTATTGCTTCAAGATTCCTAGGTTTAAAAACCGAAGTTATACAAACATTCCCCGCTCCCTTTTCAACAGAAAAAGAAGCGTCTACAGCGTGCACAAGATGTTTCTTTTCGTAAAGAGATTTATAAAGTCTAGAGCTTTTCCCGCCGCCTAAAGCGTCTGCCGCTAAGGCTGCGACATATATGTCTTCATCATCAATGTCAGAAGCCAAAAAGCCTGAAAGCATATACCCCACTTCTACTTTGCCGTACTCGGTTATATCTTTACCAACTCGGGTTTTTTCCTTAACAAGAGGCTCGTTACGAGCAATCTGTTTTTCAAACTTGCCAAAAGTGTCGCCTATAACTTGCTCGACTTTTTCTTTGTCAAAACCACCTGAAACAATAACTACCATTTTTTCAGGAATATAGCGCGTTTTATAATATTTATATATTTCTTCAGGCGATATATTGGCAATAACTTCCGATGTTCCTATAACGCTGTTTTTTAACGCGCTTGTTTTATAAATGGTTTCGTAAAACTTCTCATACAAGACGCAACCCGGATTATCAAAATGTCTTTTAATTTCTTCTATTACAACTTTTCTTTCTTTGTCTATCTCGTCTTTTGGAAAAAGAGGACTTTGAATAGTATCGGCAAGCATCTTTAAACTTTTTTCAACAAAATCCTTTTGTATGTTTATGTAATACATTGTAAATTCTTTTGACGTCGCCGCATTTATTTCCCCGCCAAAATTTTCAACAGTTTTACTAAAACTGTATCCTGGGTAATTTTTGCTTCCTTTAAACATTAAATGCTCTATAAAATGGGAAAGCCCTGCTTGCGAAGATTTTTCATCAATAGCCCCAACCCTTACAAAAACTATTGCCGAAGCAATTAAACTATTTTCATCATTTATAAGTATAGAAATAAGTCCGTTGTTATATTTCATTTAACCCTCGTTATTTAAAATCCTGAACCCAACCGTTTTCTAAGCCTAATTTTTCAAGATATTTTACCGCTTCTTCATATTCTTCTTCAGTTAAAGAGCGGGACAATTCTTTAAACTCGCGAGATTTATTCGCAGTATGATACTGCGCCATCAAACTTACAAAAGCGTCCGTTGAAAGCTCTTTGGCTATAAAATCTAAAGCTTTTTTAGTATTCTCAAGCATGCCGGGTAAAACCAAATGCCTTACAATCATTCCTCTTTTGGCAATCCCGTTTTTATCAACAGTTAAATTGCCTACTTGTCTTTTCATCTCTTTTATAGCCGCTTGGTTTACCGCAACATAATTTTTGATACCAGAATATTTAAAAGCCAATTCATCGCTTGAATATTTTATATCGGGAAGATATATGTCTACTATTCCTTCCAGCAATTTCAAAATTTCAATATTTTCATAACCGCTACAATTATAAAGTATAGGTATTGTAAGCCCTTTTTTATGGGACAGACAAACTGCTTTTGCGATGTGAGCGCTGTAGTGGGTCGGCGTAACAAAGTTTATGTTATGAACGCCTCGTTCTTGAAGACGGAGCATAGATTCAACTAAATCGTCAAAGGATATTTCTCTTCCGTTGCCAAGCTGACTTATCGGATAGTTTTGGCAAAAAACGCAGTTCAAAGTACAGTTAGAAAAAAAGATTGTCCCGGAACCTCTGGCGCCACTTATAGGAGGCTCTTCGCCTGCGTGCGTATTGCAGCTTGCGACAAATATTTTATTTGCCGTACGGCAGATCCCTTTTTGCCCATTGTTTCTAGCCGCTCCGCACTTCCTCGGACAAATCTCGCACTTG
>JAITND010000011.1 GCA_031290625.1 Endomicrobium sp.
AAGAGGTAAGAACTATCAAGACTGTTGTGGCCGAGTAGGAATGAAATATAAGTTTGGCAAGAGAAGAGGTTCTGGTAGAGATTTGAAGTTAGCAAAGAAGAGAATACACAGATATGCGACAGAAAGATTAGAAAGTAGTAAAGAGAAGCTAATGGATATGAAAATGAAATTGCAAGCGCGATCAGCGAATTAAAAAAGTAGAAGTAGATAGTCGTCCTCTTAGCAGGCGGGAAAAGTTGCTAAGAGGACGCCGACGGAAATTGCAAATAGCCGTAGCTTAAATACAAATTCCCTTCTCATATGCTTTAAAATAGTTATCATATAGCATAAGGTTACAACAATAAAAGTTTAGTTTTTACATTAAACTTTTATAATTAATTATGGCGACTCAAATGTCAGGATTTACAATAACTCGGAAGGCATTATTTCTATGCCTATAAAAGTTCCAGAAGACTGTTTGAAACTCTCTACAAATCTCGCAAGACGCAATATCTTTTCTCTTTCGCCTTTGATTATTATGCGTCTTCTGTACGTATTATTTAATTTGGCTATATAGGCGGGAACAGGACCTAAAAGTTTTAAATCAATAAAGTAAGAGTTACAGAGGTTTTTAAGATATGACAGAAGGTTTTCAGAATCTTCGTCAACTTTTTGTTCGTTTTTATTTCTGACAACTATTTTTGCGACATTGCAAAAAGGCGGATATAAAAGTTTTTTTCTGTGTTCTATCTCAACATTATAAAAACTTAAAAAATCATGGTTTTTGGCATATTGTATGGCATAGTGATAAGGATTATTGGTCTGAACTATAACGCTGCCTTTAACGTTTCCCCTGCCGCTGCGTCCTGCAACTTGGGTTATAAGTTGAAAAGTCCTTTCCACGGATTTAAACCCTGGAAGATATAAAGACGTATCGGCATCTATAACGCACGCTAAACTTACTCTCGGGAAATCAAAACCTTTTGCTATCATTTGAGTGCCAAGCAATATATCGTATTCTTCGTTTTTTATGCCGTTATAAGCGTTTGCATAGCTTTCTTTGTTAGAAGCTGTATCGCCGTCTAACCTAAATATTTTTGCATTCTTAAAAAGTTTTTTTAACTCGTCTTCCACTTTTTGCGTGCCTGTTCCAAAAACAGCGACTTCTCTTCCTTTGCAAACAGAACATGTTAACGGCAAATATTTTGTTTCTCCGCAATAATGGCACTTCGCCAAATCCGGATTTCTATGAAAAACCATAGATATAGAGCATTTCTGGCATTGGTATACGCCGCCGCATTTTTTGCACATAATCGCCGGAGAATATCCCCTTCGGTTTAAAAAAACTATTATCTGTTCTTTGCGAGCTAAAGTTTTTGATATTGCGTCAACAGTTTCTGGAAGAAGCAAGCTTGTCTTAAAAAATCTTTCTTTAAGCGAAATAATTTTCACTTCAGGCAGCTCTTTTTTGTCAACGCGTTCTCTTAGTTCTATTAAACCAATTTTATTCTCTAACGCGTCTTTATAAGTTTCAAGGCTTGGAGTTGCCGAGCCTAACACAACAACGGCGTTATGGTACTTTCCTCTCCATTTTGCTATTTCCCTCGCGTCATAAGAAGGCTTTTGTTCTTGCTTATAAGCATGCTCGTGTTCTTCGTCAATAATGATAATGCCCAATTTTTTAAACGGAGCAAAAATTGCAGATCTTGTCCCAAGCATTATTTTTATTTCGCCTGTTTTTGCTTTATGAAATAATTTATATTTTTCAACATTTGTAACGCCGCTGTGCCAAACGCCTATATTGGATCCAAATCTTTTTGTCATTACGTCTACAAATTGAGGCGTTAGCGAAATCTCAGGAATAAGCGTTATTACATTTTTATCCTGATTTAAGGCATATTCCATAGCGTTTATATACACTTCGGTTTTGCCAGAGGCTGTAACGCCATGCACAAGAAGAACGCTGCAAGAATTTTTATCCAAATCCGCATTTATTACTGAACCCGCGTTCCGTTGGCACGCGTTTAAGATATGTCTTTTATCTGAGATTTCAAAAGCGTCTTTTGTCTTTTTAGAAATTCTTTTAGGGGATTTCATGGAAATGGGTATTATAGAAGCGTAAGCTTCTCCCAAAGAACATATGTAATTTTTTGATATATAGTCGGCGAGTTTTCTTGTTTCATCGTTAATTAAAACCTCATCGTCTATAACTTCTATAACCCGCTTTAGTTTTAAAGAAGAACTTTTTTCAATATCCAAATAAGCGACCGCATAACCCGTCAAAATTCTTTTACCAAACGGAATCTTAACTCTTCTACCTATGACATTTTCAGTATTTACGCCTTCAGGAAGCAGGTAGTGAAACGTCTTGTTTAAAGGTACTGGAACGGCTACGTCTAAAACTATCATATCTCGCCAGTATCCAAATAATGCGTTACTCTTTTCATATCGTCCCAAACAAACTTCTTCAAACTCGGGCTTCTGAGAAGAGCCGCAGGGTGGTATGTAGGTATAAGCTTTATGCCTTTATATTCTTTTACAACGCCTCTAATTTTACTTATAGGCTCTTGGCTGTACAAAAGACCTTTTGTTGAAGATGCTCCTAAAGTTACGATAATTTTAGGCTTAATAATTTCAATTTGCTTATCTAAATAATGTCTGCAAGTTTCCATCTCAAGCGGAGTAGGGGGTCTGTCGTTAGACCTTTTTTCAGAATTTGCAGGGTCTATCATAGGGTGGCATTTGACAATATTTGCTATGTAAACAGTTTCTCTTGTATAACCCATAGCTTCAATAATTTTTGTCAAAAGCTGCCCCGCCTTGCCAATAAAAGGCTCGCCTTTACGATCTTCGTCAAACCCTGGACCTTCGCCGACAAACATTAAATCTGCGGTCGGAGATCCTACGCCGATAACCGCATTTAAGCGACTGTTTCCTAAAGCGCATTCCTTGCAAAAATCTATTGTCCTTTTCAATGCTTCAAGCTTTTCTTTAGGACTTAAGACCTTTTCAGAAGGCATTTTAGGAATTTCAGCTTCTCCCCAATTTAAATATTCCTCAAGCGTTATTTTTGAGAGATTTAATATTTTCAAATATTCTGATTGTTTCATTTATAATTTTTCCTGCTATAAATTTCTTGCTTCTATTTTTTATTTCTACAATACCATCAGATTTAATCATATAAACCGTCGTTTTGTCAGAACCAAAAGAATCTCTACCGTCGGCAACAATCACGTCTAAGTTTTTGCTTTGTAATTTAAGTTTGGCATTCGCAAGAATGTTTTGGGTCTCAAGAGCAAAACCTGCGACAACATGGTTAGATTTATTTTTACCGCAGTATTTTACAATATCCGGATTCTTTTTAAGCCATAGCGACATTGAATTGCCAGATTTTTTTATTTTATGTTTTTGAAATTTAGCAGGTCTATAGTCGGCAACCGCGGCTGCGCTTATAACAATGTCGGCTTTTTGTAAGCTAAACTTTGATTCTTTAAACATCTCAAGAGCCGTCGTTACTTTGACAAGTTTTACTTGCGCAGGATACTTCTTGACTTCTCCTGAAATAAAAATAACTTTATGCCCCTTTTTTACAGCATACTCGGCTAAAGCCAATCCCATCTTTCCAGACGATTCGTTGCTTATATATCTTACAGGATCTATGTATTCTTTAGTTGGACCTGATAGGATTAAAAATGTAAGTTTTTTAAACATTATAAGAAAAGTCTCTCAACTGCAGAAACTATTGTCTCTACGGAAGCAAGTCTGCCATCGCCGCAATCGCCGCAAGCAAGCTCGCCTTTTTCAGGCATAACAAACTTATAACCGTAACTTTTCAAAGTCTCGATATTGTTTTGGGTGACTTTGCAGTTTAACATATTGGAATTCATCGCGGGACATATTAAAATTTTCGCTTTAGAAGCAAGAACTGCGCAAGAAAGCAAATCATTAGCTCTTCCGCACGCAAGCCTTGAAATAATATCGGCAGTAGCCGGAGCGATAAGTATAACGTCGGCTTTCTTTGCAAAAGATATATGATTTATTTCCCAACTATCGGGAATATCAAACATTTCGGAATAAATTTTATTTTTTGAAAGAGTCCGCAGCGTAAGCGGAGTTATAAACTTCGCGCCTCCGTTGGTAAGAATACACTCTACATTTGCGCCAAGTTTAACAAGACCCCTTATAACATCGCAGCTTTTATACGCCGCAATACCGCCGCAAACGCCAAAAATAATATTCTTGTTATTTAAAGACATTGTACGCTCTCTTACTTAATTGAAAGACGCTGGCAATTTTCTCCAGCCGCAGGGACTTCAGCTTTAGCCTTCTTCATTTTCTTACGCAGCTCTTCTATTTTTTCAGGAGTAGCTACATCTGTTACAACATCGCTCAAAGCCTTGTTTATAATCTCGGACTGAGTCAATCTTCTAAAGTCCGCGCTTTGTCTATTTAGGGCAATCCATTCCAAAGCAAGTTTCACTATATCATATCTACTAAATTTAGATGAAGATACCGCCAATCCTAACTGCATTTCTGTTAATGCCATTTTCTCCTCCTCATATAACCTAAACTAAGCAAAATATATTGTATCTTTTTGTATCTTATATTCCAAAGACTTTATAATTGTTCTTACGGACTCTACAGCGTCAGTCAAATCTTTATTTATTACTAAATACTCGTATTTTGGCAAATATTCCAGCTCTTTTTTAGCGTTGACTATACGCATATCTATTGTTTCTTTACAGTCTTTATTTCTTGCTATTAATCTTTTTTCAAGAGTCTTAAAATCCGTCGGCATTATAAAAATCATACAAGTTCTGTAGGGATATTGCTTTTTTATATTTATTCCGCCTTGAACATCTATCTCTAAAATTACATTTTTGCCCGCGGTTAAAGCTTTGTCAAGAAGCTCTTTTGAAGTGCCGTAATAGTTCCCGTGGACTTTAGCCCACTCGGCAAATTTGCCTTCTTTAATCATTTTTTTAAAAGATTCTTCGCTTACAAAAAAATAGTTCTCGCCGTTTTTTTCGCCTGTTCTTGGAGGTCTTGTAGTGTGCGAGATTAAATACGTTATATCTTTTTTATCGCTTGCAAGGACGACTTCGCATATGCTGCTCTTGCCCGCTCCTGAAGGAGCGGAAAGAATAATTATATTTCCTAATTTGATTGGATTGCTTATTTTTTTACTCACAAAAATCCTAAATAAAAAAGTATGAACTAGGGAGAGTTATAGAAGTTATAACCGCAAAAAAATATCGGGGAGGCGGGACTTGAACCCACAGCCTCCTGCTCCCAAAGCAGGCGCGATAGCCAATTACGCTACTCCCCGGTACCGCTATAAACTCTTTATTATTTCCTTAGCCTTTCGTAAAGCTATCGCTCTATGACTAATAGAATTTTTTGTATCTGCGCTTAACTCTGCAAAAGTCTTGCCATACTCAGGGATATAAAACGCAGGATCATAACCAAACCCGTTGCTTCCTAAAGATTGCAGAGCTATTGTACCAAAAATTTTGCCTTCCGCCAAATTGATTTCTCCGGTAGGGCTTGAAATCGCTATTACAGTCCTAAATTTTGCAGTTCTTTTTTCAAGAGTCGCGCCGTCTAAAACCTTAAACAGCTTATTATTATTATCCTCGTAAAGACATTTCTCGCCTGCATACCTTGCGGAATATACGCCCGGCGCTCCGTCTAAATAATCAACTTCCAGACCAGAGTCATCAGCTAAAGCCCATTTGCAAAAAAATTTGGCAGCTTCCTTTGCTTTTTTTATAGCATTCTCCTCAAGAGTTTTGCCGTCTTCTTCCGTCTTTGGATGCTCGGAAAAAGAAATCATGGGAGTAACTTTAATGCCTAAACCCTTTAGAATTTCTTTCATTTCTTCAACTTTATGCTTATTGCCTGTAGCGAGTATTATTTCCTTTATCATTTCAAATTTCCTTTTTACCAAGTAATTATCTATTTTACTTGTTTGATATAAATGCGACTTTATAATTAAAATTGTCTGCAAATTTATAAATTTTCTAGCAGATAGATGAGATGAGAGAACTATAGCATGTTTAACCTCAGGTTAGAGTTAAAATGATCCGTCGGGATTGTATATTTGTTTAGTTCTTTTCAAATCAAGCACTAGAAATTTATACGCGCTATTGCGTTTAATATTCAAACTATGCGCCAATAACTTATCCCCAAAATTTTAAACTTTCGTCTATTTTTTCAATTTTAAAAGCAGCATCGTTAAGCCTTGCTTGAATCTTTTCCACTTCGGCTTTTGGCGCCCTTTTCATAAAATTTTCATTGCTTAATTTTGCCGTAGTTCTTTCAACTTCTTGCTTAGCAAGCGCAATTTCTTTTGCAAGTCTAGCTTTTTCTTTCTCTATATCAATAAGTCCTTCTAAAGGAAGAAATATTTCAAATCCGCTTGCGACAGCTAACGCCGAATTTTTTGGTCTTTTAATATTTTTGCCAAATTGTATAGAACTTATCTTTGCAAGCTGTTTTATATAACCTTCGTTTTCTTTTGTAGTTTTTTCTTTATTATCGTCTAAAACATTAAACAACGCCTCTATTTGAACAACGGGCGAAATATTCATCTCGCTTCTTAGCGTTCTTATTTTTATAATTATATCCTGCACTGTTCTCATTTTTTCCAAAGACTCTGCAAACCCTGAAGTTTTTATCTTAGGGAATACGCTTTCGGCTATTATTTTTTCATCTTTGTTTAATATTTGCCAAATCTCGGACGTTATAAACGGCATTACAGGCGATAATAATTGTAAAGCTCTTTTTAATATATAGACAAGTATTGAAAGCGCTTGTCTTTTTAAACTAACATCGGAAGACATCATGCGTATTTTTGACAATTCTATATACCAATCGCAATACTTTGTCCAGAAGAAATCGTATAGTTCTCTGGAAACGGCATCGACATTATACGTATCGTAAGCCGCTTGCGCTTTGGCAAAAGTATTTTCAATCTCGGCAATAATCCACTCGTCGGCAAGCTCGCAAGGTTTTATTTCTTCGTCAAGTTTGTCTATGCCTTTCAAGTTCATCAATATAAATCTTGACGCATTCCATATTTTGTTAGCAAAATTTCTTGCAGATAGAAATGATTCATCGGAAACCTGCATATCTCTTCCAGGCGCAGCCGCCCGAGCCAGCGCAAATCTTAAAGAATCTGCGCCATATTTTTCAATGGTATCGCGAGGATCAACCGCATTGCCCAAAGACTTTGACATCTTCTTTCCGCGTTTATCTCTAACTATGCCGTGTATAAATATGTCTTTATACGGCGCATCTTTCATGAACTCAAGACCAAACTGCGACATTCTTGCAACCCACAGATAAATTATCTCGTGTCCCGTAGCTAAAACAGACGTTGGATAGAAATACTTTAAATCTTCGCTATTTTCGTTTTCCCCCCAACCAAAAACGCTTATAGGCCACAAAGCCGAAGAAAACCACGTATCCAAAACATCTTCGTCTTGAACAAATTTATTGCCTTTGCAACATGGGCATTCCTTAGGCTGCTTGAACGAAGCTATAGGTTTGCAGTCTTTTCTTTTCCCTTCCTCATTAACGCAGTAATAAACGGGTATTCTATGCCCCCACCATATCTGTCGGCTTATGCACCAATCCCTTAAATTTTCAAGCCATAAAACATAAGGTTTTTTCCAAGACTGAGGGTGGAAAACCGTTTTAGCGTCGTTTGCCGCATCTACGGCTTTCTTAGACATTTCGCCAACATTTAAAAACCACTGTTCCGACATCAAAGGTTCTATTTTTGTAGAGCATCTGTAACATCTTCCAACTGAATGATTATAGTCTTCAACTTTTATCAAAAATTCCGATTCTTCCAAATCTTTAACTACTTCTTTCCTTACCTCTTCAACGCTTAAACCAAGATATTTCTCGGGTACGTTTATCATTTTCCCGTTTATATCTATAACTTCTATAGTCTCAAGATTGTTTCGTTTTGCTATTTCGTTATCAGCGACGTCGTGAGCAGGCGTTACTTTAACTGCTCCGGTTCCAAAAAATTTATCTACAATATAATCTGACACTACTTTTATTTCTCTTCCCGCCAAAGGAAGCTTAAGAGTTTTCCCTACCAAGTTTGCATATCTGTCATCATCGGGGCTTACGGCAACGGCTGTATCTCCAAGCAATGTTTCAGGACGGGTTGTAGCCACAATAATATACCCGTCTGAATCTTTCAAAGGGTATTTTATATGCCAAAGATTGCTTTTTTCATCGTCGTATTCAACTTCTACGTCGGATAAAGCCGTTCCGCATCTTAAACACCAATTTACAAGCCTTTTGCCTCTGTATATAAGTCCTTTGTCAAACAAACATATAAAAGCTTTTTTCACGGCTTTGGAGCGGCTTTCATCCATTGTAAAAGCAACTCTATCCCAATCCAAACCGCAGCCTATCATTTTCAACTGTTCCAATATGGCGTCGCCCGCTTCGTTTCTCCACCATCGCATTCTCTCCAAAAACTTCTCTCGTCCCAAATCATATTTAGTTATTCCTTCTTTTTTAAGAAGTTTTTCAACTACATTTTGCGTAGCTATGCCGCCGTGGTCAGTGCCCGGCGCCCAAAGAGTATTATAGCCCTGCAATTTCTTAAATCTTATTACTATATCCTGTAAAGTAGCGTTTAGAGCATGCCCCATATGCAAAGAACCGGTTACGTTTGCAGGCGGTATTACTATTGTAAACGGTTTTTTATTTTTATTTATTTTTGCAGAAAACGTTTTATTTTCTATCCAATATTTGCTCCATTTTTTTTCAACTTCTTTAGAGTTATAAACTTTATCCATATCCATTTAATAAACCCCTTCAAAAATCTAACATTACGCAATAAAGAATTATATCAAATTTTGTATAATCTGCCGATGTAGACTTTATGGAGCTAAATCTATGGAAAAGAAAACAGTTTTGATAACCGGATCTTCAAGAGGAATAGGCAAACAGTTAGCTTTAGCTTTTTCTGAAAATAATTGGAACGTATACGGCTGTTACAGGAATAATGCTCCTGATTTTGAGATTCCAAATTCCGCGTTTGTTAAAACAGATATATCAAATTACAAAGAAGTAAAAGATTTGATAAAAAATGCTGTCGCCAAGTTTGGTAAAATAGACTGCGTTATAAACAACGCCTCTATTGCGTCTGGATCCTCAATATTTAAAATGACCGACGAAATGTGGGATTCGGTTATAAAAACCGATTTAAGCGGCACATTTTATGTGGTTAAAGAGTCGCTCAAACAAATGATAAAACAAAAAGACGGCGCTATAATAAATATCGCGTCAATTTCGGCGTTTAAGTCTTATATAGGCAACGCTAATTATTCAGCCTCTAAAGCCGGCGTTATAGCTCTTACAAAAACGACGGCAAGAGAAGGAGGGCGTTTTGGAATAAGGTCAAACGCGGTGCTTCCGGGTTTTCATTTTGTAGGCATGGGCGACAATGCAAGCGAAGAATATATAGAAACAATAAAAAAAGAAAGCGTTTTAAACGCTACAACCGATATTAAAGAGCTAGCCGAATTTATAATCTTTCTTTCTCAAGTAAAAACAGTATCTGGACAAGTGTTTAATTTTGATTCAAGGTTGATATAAAGGAAATGAAGTTAGGTATTACTGGAATAGGCATAGTTTCGCCTCTAGGAATAGGAAAGGAAACTAATTGGAAAAGGCTTATAAATTCTGAATCGGCCGTTAAATACAATAAAATTTTAGACATATACTCCGCATGCGTTAACGATTTTGGCATGCAAGAAAGCAAACGTCAATATGAAATGGCAAAAACCGCCGTATTGGAAGCGGTTTTAGACGCAGATTTAAACAATTCAAGCTTTGACCGCAAAAGAATAGGATTATGTCTTGGCGAAAGCAAAATCAATCTTTTTAAAAATGACTTCTCCCTTGGGAACTCTCTTGCAAACAAACTAAAAGAAACTTTCTGCTTCTACGGGGAAAGTATAACTCTTTCCGCAGCTTGCGCGACGGGAATTCTCACAATTATAAAAGGCTGCCAACTTATAAAAAACAGACTATGCGATGCCGTCGTCTGCGGCTGCAGCGAAACTTCAATTCACCCATTGTATGCCGCGGGATTTAAAAACATGGGCGTTTTAACAAAACATAATCCAAGTCCTTTTGACAAAAATAGAGACGGTTTCGCTATAGGAGAAGGATCCTGTTTTGTAGTAATTGAAAATATTGAAAAATCTTTAAAAGGAAACGCAAAAGTTTATTGCGAAGTCGCGGGTTACTCAAACGGAATATATTCAGACGACATATTGGCAACCAAATCCCGCTCAAAAATAAAAGATATTATAAAAAAAGCCGTAAATGTAAAGAATGAAACCCCGGATTATATACACATGCACGGAACGGGAACAAAACTAAATGATTACAATGAAAGTTTGGCGGTATCTGAGGTTTTTGAAAACGCAAAAGAAATATCTTTAAGCTCAACCAAAGCGGCTACGGGACACATGCTTGGGGTATCAGGAATAATAGGAACGGCTTTTTCTATTCTTTCTATGGAAAACAATGTTGTTCCTCCAACTTTAAATTTCAAAGCTACCGATATAAATTTAGATTTGGATTACACGCCAAACAATGCAAAAAATAAAATTATAAATTCAAGTCTCGCTCTTTCCTTCGGATTTGGCGGGCAAGGTTCCGCTCTTTTACTGGAAAAATTTATTCCCCTATAATTTTTTATCAAAACCCTTTTGCGTCGCATTCCGTCAAATTCGCCATAGAATATTTGTTCCCACGGTCCAAAGTCAAATTCGCCTTTTGTTATAGCGACAACAACTTCGCGACCCATCGCCCGTCTTTTTAAATGCGCGTCGCCATTATCTTCGCCGGTACGATTGCGCGACGATACTTAGAGAGAGGTTCGCGAGGAGCAAGGCTTTCCAACCATCGCTTATAATCACTGCGCAATCCTGACCTCGTTATCATTTATAAATACGCTAGCTGTAATATGCATAGCGTTTACCAAAACCAAGCCTTCCATAACGCCGCTTTCTTCAACGGCATTTTGAACGTCATTCGTTATGTTTATAAAATCCATTCTTTTCTTAACGTCAAAAACAAGCTCTTTCCTGTAAGATTTCGCCGCATATCCTTTTACGTCGTATTGCGCGGCGTAATTTTAATAATTCTAACAAAACGCGGCCGGATGTTCGACTTGCTTTAATTATTCTCGGTCAATTGATATAATCTTACGAAAGAATAGAGACAATGAAATGCTTAATAATTTTTTAACAGAAAGATTAACATCAATAAAAGATTCGGGATTACTTAGGATTTTGCGGACTGTTCAGTCCGCTCCGGCGGCTACAATAACTATAAACGGAAAAGAATTTATCAATTTCTCCTCAAACAATTATCTGGATTTAGCGGGAAATAAGGAAATTTACAAATCGGCTGTTAGCGTTATTGAGAAATACGGTTTTACCGCCGCGTCTTCCAGGCTAGTATCCGGAAATCTTTCTCTGCACGAAGAATTAGAATCTAAGCTGGCTGAATTTAAAAACAAAGAAGCATGTCTTTTATTCCCAAGCGGTTATCAAACAAATGTCGGCGTAATAAGCGCGTTAATGTCTAATGAATCCGAGTCTTGCATAATTATGGATAAGCTAAATCATGCTTCTCTATGGGACGGAGCAAAACTCTCAGGCGGCAGAATATTTGTTTACGATCATTGCGATATGAATTCCCTTGAAAAGACATTAAGAAGAACTTCCAAATATAAAATGAAATTGACAATAACAGAATCCATATTTTCTATGGACGGAGATTTTACGCCTTTGGAAGATTTTGTATTATTGTGTAAAAAATATAACGCAATAAGCATGCTAGATGAAGCTCACTCGACAGGAGTTTTTGGAAAGGAAGGCAAAGGGCTTGCGGACTTCTTTGGAGTGGAAGATAAAATAGACATAACGGTAGGCACGCTATCAAAAGCTTTTGCTTTGCAAGGCGGCTTTGTTTGCGGGTCAAAAAAGTTTATTGACTTTTTAATAAATAAAAGCAGAGCTTTTATTTATACAACCGCCGTTTCGCCGGCTATTTGCGCCGCAGCTTTAAAAGCCTTAGAAATAGTAAAAAAAAGCGAAAAAAGAAGATATAATATCCATAGCATTTCAAAAACGTTGAAAACAAAATTAAACGATTTAGAACTTGATACTTCAAAAATGCAATCGCAAATAATACCGATTATTACATGTAGTATTGCAAATGCTGAAAAAATAGCGCTGAATTTGTTCAAACAAGGCGTTTACGCTCCGGCAATAAAACATCCTACTGTCCCTAAACAACAAGCAAGAGTAAGAATTTCGCTTACTTCCGGACATACTCTAAACGATATAGAAAAACTTCTAAAATCCATCATGCAAAAATAAAGGAGTTTCCTCTTAGATTGTGCGTATATTTGCAATAAAATATTTCAATATTAATGCGGGAACAGAGTTTATACTCGCTTTTGCGAAATCGGAGAACCCGAGACGGTTTGCGGATAAGATAGAAATAAGGAAGGATATACGATAGTCGCACTTGACGATGAGGAATGCGCGCGCATGAATGAAGCACGGAAGGATACTCCGGTATTGTTTGTAGGTTGGCATAGGTATGGTTAAAACAGGGTATTTTTTTGTATTGGAGTAAATAGCATGCGTAAAGGAATATTTGTTACCGCTACGGATACAGAAGTAGGCAAAACTTACGTATCTTGCAAAATATTGGAAGAACTAAGAAATATAGGCGTAAATTCGGGTTGTTTTAAACCTATCTCTACTGGAGACAGAAATGATGCTAAGGCTTTGATAAAAGCGTCTGATATTAAAGAATGTCCCGAAGTCGTAACGCCTGTGTTTTTTAAAAATCCGATGTCCCCTTACGGTGCATCCATTTTGGAAAAGAAAAAACTTAATTTGAAGAAAATAGAAAAAGGTTTCAAATATTTTACGGACAAGTATGATTTTACAGTAGTTGAAGGCGCGGGCGGGATAAGGGTTCCCCTTAATAAAGATTTTTTTGTAAGCGATTTAATTAAAAAATTTGAACTTCCCGTATTAGTAGTCGCGCGACATAGTCTTGGCACTATTAACCATACTCTTCTCACTATTGAAAAATTAAAAAATGACAATCAAAAAATTTTGGGCGTAATTTTAAATACGGGTAAAAATAAAGACGATGCGTCGGTAAAATCTAACGCTAAGCTGATCTATAAATTAACAAAACTTCCCGTCTTGCAGTTAAAATATAACGGCAAGATAGACTTAAGGAAAGATAAATGGATAATAAAATAAAAGCTAAACTTATAAAGTCTGATAAAAATAATATTTGGCACCCTTTTACGCAAATGGCGGACTGGATAAACAACGACCCTTGCGCGCCGTTAATAATAGATAAAGCGAAAGGTTCTTATTTATACGATATTGACGGTAAAAAATATTTGGACGGAGTCGCTTCGCTTTGGGTTAATCTTTTAGGTCATAAAAATCCTAAGATTGATAAAGCTATAAAAAAACAGATTAATAAAGGTTCGCATACTACATTTTTAGGACTCACGCATGTTCCCGCAATAGAGCTTGCCAAAAAGCTTATATCAATACTTCCAAAAAATTTAAAAAAGATTTTTTATTCTGACAACGGGTCGACAGCCGTAGAAGTCGCTATTAAAATGGCGTATCAGTACTGGCAGTTCAAGGGAGAAAAAAGACAGTTCTTTTTTTCTTTAAAAAACGCTTATCACGGCGATACAATTGGAACTGTTTCTGTTGGAGGCGTAGACTCTTTTCATTCAAGTTTTAAATCTCTTTTGTTTAAAAGTTATTTTGCAATGTCTCCTTATTGTTATAGATGTCCGTACAGAAAAAAAGAAATTACATTTCCTTTGAATGCCAAAAATTTTAAAAACCATAATGCAAAAGTCGGCTGCAAAGGCGAATGTATAAAACAAGTCGAAGATATTATTTCTAAAAACCATAAAACAATAGCCGCGGCAATAATCGAGCCTTTAAATCAAGCGGCTTCAGGAATGATTGTAATGCCAAAAGGTTATCTTAAAGAATATGCGAATCTTTGCAAGCGTTACGGCGTTTTGTTGATTTGCGATGAAGTTGCTACAGGGTTTGGCAGAACTGGAAAAATGTTTGCAGTAGAGCATGAAGACGTTAAACCTGACTTTGTGTGTTTGTCAAAAGGCATAACGGGCGGATATCTGCCTTTGGCCGTTACTGCGACGACAAATGAAATTTACAACGCTTTCTTAGGCAAATATGAAGAATTTAAGACATTTTTTCACGGGCATTCTTATACTGCAAATCCGCTTGCATGCGCTGCGGCAAACGCAGCGCTTGATATATTAAAGGAAGACAAAATTCTTAACAAACTTCAACCTAAAATTAAGCATTTAGAAAAAGAACTTACGGAATTATCTAAACATGAAAAAGTGGGCGACATCAGGCATTGCGGCGTTATGGTAGGCATAGAAATAGTTGAAGATAAAAGAACAGGCAATCCTTATGATTATAAACTTAAACTTGGCGCAAAAATTTGTACAAATATGAGGAAGGACAGCGTTATAATCAGAAATCTTGGAGATACGCTAGTTCTCTTCTTGCCTTTAACAATTACCGAAAAAGAAATGTCAAAGATAGTGAGCGCCGTTAAAGAAGAGATAAGTCGTATTCCCATCGCCCCAACAAATGCGAGAATATAATATTTATATTTTTATTTGCTTGAAAATTTCCTTCATATCGTTTGGAAGTTCCGCTTTGAATTCAACTGTTTTTGAAGTTCTTGGATGGGTAAAAGCCGCGTTATATGCGTGCAGCATTTGTCTGCTATATTTTTTCCCATCAATAGAAACTTCGGAACCGCCGTACTGTTGGTCCCCAACCACAGGGTGGTTAATATATTTCATATGGCTTCTTATTTGATGTGTTCTTCCTGTAATAATCCTTACTTCTACTAAAGCGTATCCATCTCTTCTTGCAAGAACTTTAAACTCGCTAACCGCCATTTTTTTTGCCAAAGGATTAACAGACATTAGCTTTCTATTTTGAGGCGACCTGCCAAGAGGAGCTTCTATTATACCCCTATTTTCAACAATGGCGCCTTTAACAGCGGCAAGATATATTTTTTTCACAGCTCTTTTCTGAAGCTGTTTTGAAATGCTTATTTTAGATTTCTCATTCTTTGCAAAAATGATAAGCCCCGAGGTATCCTTGTCCAATCTATGAACTAAATAGGGATTATACTTGCCTTTTGAATGAGACATCAAAGCGTTAAGAAGAGTCCCAGAGGGGTGTCCATAAGAAGGGTGGACTACAATACCGGGCTGTTTGTTAACAATTACAATATCGTTATCTTCGTATATGATATCCAAATTCATTTTCTCGGGAGCTATTTGGAGTTTTTCTTCTACGTCAAACTCAAAAGAAACGACGTCGCCTCTTTTAAGTTTATGGCTTGCTAAAACAGGCTTATCGTTTACAAAAATCTTTCGCTTATCTATAAGTTTTTGAAAATATGAACGGGAATACTCTTTATAAATTAAAGCCAGATAAGAATCTACTCTTTCTCTTTCAAACTTTTCGTACGTTACTTTTTCTTGCATACTATAAAAACCCCGATAATAAACAATAGTACGGACACAACTTGCGATACTGACAAACCAAAGTGCTGCGACCCTCTACCGGAATCGCCTCTGAAAAATTCAATTGTAAATCTTAGAATGGCATAAGACATAAAATAAACCGCTACAATTTGTCCTGCTTTAGGTTTCTTTTTTGAATAAAAATACAAAACCAAAAAAATTAAAAAATTCCCAAATGATTCATACAGCTGCGTGGGATGCAAATGAACGCCCAGAACTGCTAAGGAGTTTCTGTCTTTAAAAACTACAGACCACGGAACATTAGTCTCTCTACCGTAACAACAACCTGCAAAAAAGCAGCCTATTCTTCCTATAGCATGACCTAAAGCCACAGAAGGCGCGACAAAATCTCCCAATTTAAGCAAAGATATTTTCTTTTTTTTAGCATAAAGAATAATAAAAATCGCCACAAAAATAAATCCGCCATAATAAACAAGTCCGCCGTTCCATATTTTTAAAATATCTATAGGAGACGCTGCAAATTCCCCTAAGTTTGTAAGAACATAAAATATTCTCGCTCCTAAAACGCCAAGAAGTATAGCGTATAAAAACAAGGAATATATTTCATCATGAGAAAGCGCTTTTTCTTTAGATTTTTTTGACCGATTTACGAGATACAAAATAGCGGCGAGGAATGACAGACCGTAAAAAAGTCCGTAGGAATATATGGTAAAATTTCCAAGTTTTAAAAGGATAGGGTGCATATTTATCTTGCCTCTACTTTTTTACCATCAAAAAAGAGAAGATCTATGGCAATAAGACCCATAGCTACGCATACGCAAGAGTCGGCGACATTAAAAGAAGGCCATCTTAAAGAATTTATGCCGAAATCAAGAAAATCCACTACCGCTCCTTTGAAAAACCTGTCAATAAGATTTCCTAATCCGCCAAATATTACAAGGCAGAAAGAATATTTCTGCAAATTATCCAATTTTTCTTTATTTTTATAAAGCCACGCGGCCAAAACTGATAAAAAAATTGAAATAAACAAAGAAAGTGGCGCATTTCTACCTTGCAATATACTGAAAGCTGTTCCTGTATTATGAATATTTGTAATATTGAAAAAATCAAATATAGGAATAACGTTTATATGAGACGCATAATCCACATTTTTGACAATCAAATATTTTGAAAACTGATCCAGAATAAGAGTAAGAATGCCAAGTATTAGCGGCTTTTTCATTTATTTTAAAGCATCCAAGCATCTAGGACATAAATCATCTTTTATTCCGTCTATATGTCTCCAACATCTGGCGCACTTCTTGTAGTCAGATTTCACAGCTTCAACAGTCAATTCATCTTCTTTATCTAAATTTTTATATTTTATATCCCAGCTTCCTAAAGTTAAATTAACAAGTTTTAAGTCTTTAAACGCTTCAACATATTTATGTCCGTAAATGATGTTAAGAGAAGCTTCTAAATTTGAACCTATAACTTTGCTTTGTCTTAATTTTTCATAAGAAGATAAAGCTTTTTCTCTTGCTTCAAGTATTCTTTCCCATTTTTCAATAGTCTTGGCTTGTAGAATATATTTGCTGTTTATTATAGGGAAATCAGAAAGAAAAACCGACCAAGCCAAATTGGAATAATCAAGCTTCCTCAATTCTTTCCACGCTTCCTCAGCTGTAAAGGAAAGTATTGGAGACACGAGCCTTATCAGCACCGAACATATCTCAAACATGGCAGATTGCGCGCTTATTCTCTCTCTGCTGTCTTTCTTATCGCAATAAAGAGTATCTTTTAACGCGTCAAGATAGAAACCGCTTAAGAAGACAGCGCAAAAATTATTTATCGCTGAAGCCGCCTTATGAAATTCATAACTCTCGTATGATGCCGCAGTAGAAGATATAAGCTGCTGAAGTCTGCTTAAAGCGTATTTATCAATCTCCTGCATCTCTTTAAACGCCAAAAATTTCTTAGCATTAAAATCGCTTATATTGCCAAGCAAAAATCTTACCGTATTCCTTATTTTTCTATATGCTTCGCTTAAACCTTTTATAATTTCGTCCGAAACCCTTATATCTTCTTTGTAATCGCTTGAAGCTATCCAAAGACGAAGAATGTCAGCTCCGTATTTATTTATTAACTGTTCGCTTGATATAAAGTTTTCAAGCGATTTTGACATTTTCTTACCCTGCCCGTCGACAGCAAAACCATGCGTCAAAACATTTTTGTAAGGAGCTATACCTTTTATGGCTACAGAAGGAATGAGAGACGTTTGGAACCAACCGCGGTGTTGATCGCTGCCTTCAAGATATAAATCCGCAGGAAACTCCAAATCTTTATAATTTTTGCTTGATAAAACCGCTTCGCAAGAAACGCCTGAATCAAACCATACGTCTAAAATATCTTCTTCTTTTGTAAAACTTTTTGCTCCGCACGAAGAACATTTCGGCTTAGTATCTTTTAAAAGTTCTGCTTCGCTCATTTCAAACCAAGAATCTGATCCTTTTTCCCCGAAAAGTTTTGATATTGAATCTATTACTTTTGTATCCAAAAGCGGCTCGCCGCATTCTTTGCAATAGAAAACAGGTATAGGCACGCCCCATAAACGCTGGCGGCTTAAGCACCAATCAGGACGATTTTCCAACATAGAAGTTATTCTATTTTCACCGTACTTTGAAATCCAATTGACATCTTTTATAGACTTCAAAAGCTTCTCTCTTAAGTTATTATGTTCAACTGACAAAAACCATTGAGGCGTAGCCCTAAAAATTATAGGCTTCTTGCATCTCCAACAATGAGGGTAAGAATGATTAAGTTTCAACTGAGCAAGAATTTTTCCTTCTTTGGAAAGTTTCTCTATTATTAAAGGATTAGCTTTGAATATATGGACGCTCTCAAATTCAGGAACTTCTTTTGTAAACAAACCTTTGCCATTTATAGCGGATAATATCTCAAGTCCGTATTCCAATCCAGCCTGATAATCTTCATGACCGTGTCCAGGAGCTATATGAACTATGCCCGTACCGTCTTCCATACTCACAAATTCAGCTACAATTCCCTGAGATTGACTGTTTGCAACAAGCGGATTTTGGCATCTTATATTTACAAAATCAACGCCTTTAGCTTCAAAAATAACGCCATAGCTTGCAGCTTTTATTTTCTCTTTAACATTTTCAAGCAAAGGTTTGGCAACTATAAGTTTTTCATCGTTGCCAGAGTCCATTTTATAAACAGCGGCGACATACTCAGATTCGCCGTTAAAAGCCAATGCGACGTTTGCGGGAAGCGTCCATGGAGTAGTGGTCCATATTAAAACAGAAAAATCCTTTAATATATTTTCTTTTGATTTCAATTCTTCAGGCAAAGACGCTATTTGAAATTTTACAAATATGGATTCTGAGCTATGATCGGCATACTCTACTTCAGCGTCTGCCATAGCAGTCTCGCAAGTAGGACACCAATAAACTGGTTTCTTCCTTCTATATACATACCCTTTCTCAACTAAGTCTCTAAAAACTTTTACAATAGAAGCCTCATACTTTGGATCTAAAGTAAGATAAGGGCGGCTCCAGTCAGCTATGACTCCAAGTCTTTTAAACTCCTCTTTTTGTATACCAACAAATTTTTTTGCAAAATCTGCAGCTTGCTTTCTAAAAATAATTTTGTCAACTTTATTTTTATCCGCTTTCATCTCTTTTAGGGCGAGCAATTCAATCGGAAGCCCGTGGCAATCCCAGCCCGGAGTAAAAGGAACATAATTCCCTGACATTGAACGATATTTTATAATGAAATCTTTTAAAACTTTGTTTAGTCCCGTTCCTATATGCATATGAGCGTTCGCATACGGAGGTCCGTCGTGAAAAATAAACTTCTCTTTATCTTTATTTTTTTCGCATAACTTAACATAAAGTTGATTTTTTTCCCACTTCTCAACAAAAGAAGGCTCTCTTTGAGATAAGTTAGCCTTCATCTGAAAATCCGTTTTTGGCAGATTTACAGTTTTTGAATAATCTTTTTCTTCAGCCATTTTCTTATTTCCTTAAAAACTTTACAATTGATTTATAGTCTACGGGATTGTGTCTAAAACTTCATCAAGCGCTTCTTCCGAACGTCCAGTTATTTCTATTGTTTTCTCTCTGCCTCTTTCGCCTTTTCTCAAGAAAATCATAGATCTCTTAACATCAAAAAAATCAGCCAAAAAGTCGCATAATTCTTCATTTGCTTTGCCTTCAACGGCTGGCGCGGCGATTTTAACCCTCAAAATAGAACCTACTCTGCTTACAACTTCTTTTCTTTTTGAGTTCGGGATTACTCTTACCTTAATAATCATTTCAATCCCCTTTACATAATTTATTTACTCAACGCTTTAGATCTTTCCATTGCTTGATTCATTGCTTCATAAACAATATCCTGCAGTTTTTGAGATTCAAAATATTTCAACGCCGCTTCTGTGGTCCCGTTTGGAGACTTTACTTTTTCCTTAAGCGCTTCGGCAGATTCGTTTGTTATGTCTAGCATTTTCCCAGCTCCGTGAACCGTTTGAACCGCAAAGGTTTTAGATATGCTTTTATCAAGCCCTAATTTTTCAGCCGCTTTTTGCATAAGGTCGCAAAAATAAAATATATACGCAGGTCCGGAGCCTGACAAAGCGGTAATGACGTCAAAA
Source organism: Endomicrobium sp. (assembly GCA_031290625.1). Classification (GTDB taxonomy): domain Bacteria; phylum Elusimicrobiota; class Endomicrobiia; order Endomicrobiales; family Endomicrobiaceae; genus Endomicrobiellum. The sequence continues at coordinate 20,286 of JAITND010000011.1, forward strand.
TTTTTCTCGGCGAGTATTTCGGCTTTCCCTATAGAAGCAAATAAACTTTTTGCCCTTTGGAGCTGATCGTCTAATACAAATCTTCCCTTGCATAAAGCCGTCACGCCTGAACGTACGAGAGCGGGAGTATTAGGCATGGCCCTAATAACGGCAATATTCTTTTGAATACTGTCTTCAATGAATCTTGTCGTTATACCCGCAGCGATTGAAATAATAATAGCTTTACTTCTTATAAAATGCCTTATCTCGTCAAATACTTTTGGCATATTTTGAGGCTTTGCAGAAAGAAAAATTATATCCGACCCTATTATTGCCTCGCCTTTGTCTTCAGCAATAGATATTCCATATTTTCTTTGCAAGTTTACAACTTTTTCTTTAACAACATCGTTGCAAATAATGTTCTCAGATTTAACGAGATTAGATTCCAAAATCCCGCTGATTATGGCGTCCGCCATATTCCCGGAACCGATAAAAAAAAGCTTTTTACTTATCTCCATAATTTCTTTCTCCAAATATTGCCGAACCGACTCTCACCATTGTCGCCCCCTCCTCGATTGCAATCTTGTAATCTGAAGACATTCCCATGGATAAAATATCAAAATTCGGGTTGGCAAAAGATTTTTTTATACCTTCAAATAAACTTTTTACCTGTCTAAAATAATATCTTGAATCTTCCGGATTATCACTACAGGGAGTTATAACCATCAACCCCCTTATTACAATATTAGGGATTGGCAAACACTTGATATAGAAATCGCTAACGTCTTTTGACAAAATACCAGTCTTAGAATCCTCTTGCGAAACTTTAACTTCAATAAGACAATTTTGGATTTTGCCGGCGCTTGCCGCATGGCGGCTTATATCGTCCGCTAATTTTAGACTATCCAAAGAATGTATAAAATCAAAATTTTCTACAGCTTTTTTTGCCTTATTTGTCTGCAGATGCCCAATGAAATGCTTTGTAATCCCGGATAACGAAGCACCAAGCTGGCTAAATTTAGGAAGCGCTTCCTGAATTTTACTTTCGCCAATACGACTTATACCGCAATCCAAAGCTTCTAAAACGTCTTGGTAAGGAAACGTCTTTGTCACTGCTATAATTTCTACGGGACAAGAAACATTCTCGGCTGATTTTACGACATTTCTTACAAACTCTATATTCTCGCGAAGATTTCTCATTTTTTTTACACCGTTGGCATTATATCATATTTTCAAGGTTTGTTTCACGCTAAAGTTAAAATTCGTTTTAAAATATCGAAACTAGAGTTAAAAAAATCTATAATAAAAATCTAAAAGAGAGCGAGTGTTTTTTACTTAAGCTCGCAATAATTATGATTTAGTTTATCAAATTGGATTAAATTCTATGATGTTTTGCGGGGTTTTTTAATTTTTCTAAAGAGTTAAGCGTATCTTGAAGATAAGATAAACGCTTACCAGTTCAAAAAAGGTATCAAAAGTAATGAAATAAATCTCTCTAATAAATCCGCTGTAAAATAAGAGTTTGCTAATACTTCTGTTTTTGTCAATACCTTTTTAACCTATTCCAAAACTCGCCGTAAAAAGAAAAAAGACAGCAAGCAGTCCGCGCGCAGCTCGCCGTCTTAATTTATTGTTTTGTTTACCTTACATCGCGCGCTTTAAAAGTAACGCCTAAATTATTTATTAAGTTTCTTTTCATATCAGTTTTTTTAGAAAGTTCCGCTATGCTTTCGGCTTTGGCAAGTATTTTTAAGTTCTCTAAAAATACGTCAAAGTCGAACAAATGCGAACATTGTCGCAAATTAGCTTAATTTAAAATTGCCGCCTATATACAATAGGCTTCCCGATTCCAGCAATCGGGGGCAATCAATTAAAAAATGACCGCCCTTATCCTTATCCTGCGGGTTAAGATCGCTAAGCAGCTCGGCTAACGATTGTAGTCGTTTCTTTATATATTCTTTCGCTTCGCGTCAATCCCCCCCCCCAACACCCATTTTATATGCATTAGCAACTTGAACTGGCATGCCTTTATTCAATACTAACACGAACATTTGAAAGAATTCAGTAATAAACTTAAAGAAGATAAAGTGAGGCGATTGTTTAGTTAT
>JAITND010000049.1 GCA_031290625.1 Endomicrobium sp.
AAAAAAATAGTTATAATACCGCTTGTTGTTTTAAGCAAACGACTAATTCCGACGTAGCTCAATGGTGGAGCAATCGGCTGTTAACCGATCGGTTGCTGGTTCGAGTCCAGCCGTCGGAGTTTACAAAAGTTGTCTTTTTTGCTCCGAGCGCTAACTTTCAAACAATTTACGAGCATTTTGAGCTAATTTGAATACAGTAGCAAGGGAAATGTTTATTTTATCGTCCGTTTCACTGCAATGCAATAACTGATAATTAATCTCTTCTTTTTTCCTTTTGTCTCTTCTCTATACTGTCAATTATAGCGTTTACAGCAAGTTCGCTGTTTTTGCTTTGAGCCATAATCAAACGGGCTTATTTTTGTTTGCTTAGACTTTCCCATTTTGGTATAACTTACCAACTTCAAAAGGATAATTTTACTGATTATAAAAACTAAAATTTAGTATTTAGCATAAATGAACAAACATATCTCCGTATTAGAAAAACTTTTTAATAAAAATTGTCAACTTATTGACGGAACTGATGAAATCTTTGAGTTGGATTTGGCTTTGTGGGAATATGAGAATTTATCAAAAGAAGATTTAATGGCAAGAAGCGCGTATTTTAAATTGATTTACGGAAAAGAGACTATTCATTATAAAATGTGCAATTTGCAGAATTTAGAGGAAGTTCATAGAGAAAGTTCTTTCAGAACGAAAATTTTTTTTCTTAATGGGAAATATTCAACGGGTTATGCTACACACGGATTATTCCCTTATCGCGGGAAATTTCACCCACAGTTAATAAGAGCAATATTAAATATACTAAACATTAAAAGAGGTTCTGTTGTTCTTGACCCAATGGCTGGAAGTTCAACCGTAACAGTTGAAGCAAATTTACTTGGAATAGACGCTATTTCTGTTGATGTAAGCCCTTTTTGCCAACTTATTGGCAAAGTGAAAACATTCTCTTTAAATTTGGATATAGATATTTTAGAGAACATATCAAAAAATTCAAAACAAATATTAACGAAATTAAATAGAGCTAAAGTTCCTAAATATTTTAATAAGGAAGAAGATTCAAAAAAAGCTTATTACGAAGTTTTACTTTTAGCATTTTTAGACGCAGTCGGTTTTTCAGGCAGAACATCATCGTCATTAGACGAGCTATTTCCAAGAGTTTTGAAACGATATATAACAACTATCAAATATTTTCAATATGCACGAGAAAAACTAAATCTAAAGATTGGCAAAAGTCGTATATTGCAAGGAAGCGTTACAGATTTGCCGCTTAAAGATAATAGCGTTGATTCAATAATAACATCTCCGCCATATTCTTTTGCGATTGATTATTTGAAAAACGATAAACCTCAATTAGAATATCTTGACGCAAACTTGAACTCATTGCGTTCTCAAATGATAGGATTGCAAGGGCGTGGAATTGAAGAAAAATTGCGAATATATTTTGATTCAATGCAAAAGTCTCTCTATGAGATGAATAGAGTTTTAAAAAACAACTCATCGCTTGTAATAGTTATAGGTTCAAACGATATCCAAACAAAAGGAATAAGACTTGAAACAAAAATAATAGAATTTGCTAAAAATGCGGGATTTAACTTCTCATACAACTTAATAAAATCTATTCGCGGAATGCAAAATTCTATGAAAAAAGAAAATGTGTTATTTTTTACAAAAAAAGATTAATATGAAACCAACATCTGAAGCAAAGTTCAAAACGGTCATAGATAAAAATACATTTTATTTTTTTAATCCTGTCTTTGAAGAAAAATACGAGGGTTATCTGAATTCATTAAAAGATATTCTTCTGGTTTTAAAAAATAACATTGAAACTCAAGGACTAAAGAAAGATTTTTTTGAACAGATAATTATAGAAAAAGAAAATGGTTTAAGAGCATTGCTTGCTTTAACAGGATTTTCCAATGAAATGCTTAAAAGATTAACAACTATTATTAGAGTTGTTGATGACAAAGAATTAAATGATTTGGTTTATAAAAAGGAGTGGTTCAGAAGAGAAGATATTTCAAATTTAAAAGAATGGTCTGATTCTCAAATTTCAAAATTGATAAAGGAAAACAAATTCTTTGCAAAAGGCGTAGTTAATATATTTTTTGAAGGTTCAACAATCCCGTTCTTAACAAAAACAATACCTTTGTTTGAACTCAAAAAATTGAGCATATCAAAACTTAGATTTGAATTGCCAGAAATGATAGATACGATTATACGATATAAAGAAAAGGGCAGTTATTCTGGTATGAAAGAAAATAACCCAGAAATTTTGATAGAAGAGATATTAAATCGTTTGAATATATCTTTTGAAAAAGGGGATTTAAAAGAACTTATAAAGAATGCCCCCGTAAGTAAAAGAACTATGGATTTTATAATACCAGATAAGCAAAACCCTCTCATAATAATTGAGAGTTCTTTTCTTGCAACCACATCTTCTGGGCAGGGGGACAAATCAAAGACGGAAAATTCCATAGACAATCTTATAAATCATACTATCCTAAAGCAAAGTTTATAGGTTTTGTAGATGGAATAGGTTGGTATGTAAGAAAAGGTGATTTGAAAAGAATGATAACCGCATATGAAGATGTCTTTACTTTTCATAAAGATGAGTTAAGCAGATTTGAAAAACTTTTAAAAGAGAGCCTTTTATGATAGAAAAACTTTTAAACAAAATTATTAACGATGATTGCTTAAACGCATTAAAGCAATTAACAGATAATAGCGTTGATATGACTTTTGCAGACCCGCCATTTAACCTGAAGAAAAAATATAATCATTATGATGATGCAAAAGAAGTTCAAGATTATTTACAATGGTGCAATGTTTGGTTGAGCGAAATGGTTCGTATCACAAAACCAAGCGGCGCTATTTTTGTCCATAATATTCCTCGTTGGCTTTCTTATTTTTCTCAATATTTAAACAAAATAGCGTATTTTAAACACTGGATTGCTTGGGATTCCCCAAGCGCTCCGCTTGGTAAAACATTGCTCCCTAATCATTATGGGATTTTATATTTTACAAAGTCTAAATCACATAACGATTTTAAGTTTTTTGATATAAGAATGCCTCATCCTCGTTGTAGAGTTTGTAAAGAATTTTTAAAAGACTATGGCGGTAAAAAAGCACAGGCTCACAGCTTTGGACCTTTACTTTCTGATGTTTGGAGCGACATACACAGGATTAGACATAAAAAAAGAAGAGATGAACATCCTTGTCAACTCCCTATTCCATTGTTAGAAAGATTGATTTTAATGACTACCGAAGAAAATGATATAGTTCTTGACCCTTTCGTCGGAACAGGAACGACTGCTGTTGCGGCAAAAAAATTGGGTAGAAGATATATAGGTATAGAGCAAGATAAAGAATATGCAAATATTACAAGGAATAATATTGGCAACGCAAAGCAAACAAAAATTAACGGATGTTTTGTATCAAAATATCTTGGACAGATAAGAACTATGAGAGATAAAGATTTCAAAATAATTTTTGATATTGATAAAAAATCAATACAAGATGAGCAAAAAGATTTTAATTCAAAAACAGTGGAATATAGTAATTACAGGGATGAAAATTATAGTATCTTGTCAAATTAAAAAAAAATAGTTATAATACCGCTTGTTGTTTTAAGCAAACGACTAATTCCGACGTAGCTCAATGGTGGAGCAATCGGCTGTTAACCGATCGGT
>JAITND010000051.1 GCA_031290625.1 Endomicrobium sp.
TTGATTATATATTTGAAAAAGACAAGAACGTTTATAAGCCTCAAGTTCTAACAGAACAGATAGATTTTTATAAATTTGCTGAAAACAAGCCTACTATTGTCATAACCACAAAGGCTGCCCTCGTTTTCCCAAACATCTTGTAGAGGGTAAATATCTTAAAATATTTATATCCATTAATTTTTAAAGAGGAAATACAGTGTCAACAAAAAGAATTAAATTAACGCCTACAATCTATAACAAAAATAATAATTTGCTTACTGACGCCATAATTAGAATAAAAGAATTAATGGCGATAGATTGCTGGTAGAATTTTCAAAAGAACTCTCTCGTGAAATAGGCAAAGGATTTTTTCGTTCAAATTTACAAAATATGCGTAAGTTATATGTTTCGTATCCAATTTGCCAGACACTGTCTGGCAAATTAAGTTGGTCTCATTGATTGTCAGTATCTTTATTCTCGCCTGTTTCAAAAAAGAATTGGCTTTTAACCGCTATTACAGACAGTTACAGCAGGTTTATATTAGACGCTAAACTTACAGAAGCAGAAGATATTGACAGAAATATAAAATCATTAGAAAGTATCTTTAAGACTTGTGGTTTTCCTAAAACTTATCACATATACGGCTATATTTCTGACGAAGCAAAAAAAAATATAAAAGATAACAAAATATCAGAAAATAACGATTTAAGCCCATATTCTTGCTTTTATACTGATAGAGCGTATTCTTTGTTTTAACCAGAGAATGTATAGAAAAGAATATCACTGATATTTCAGAGGCTCAAAAAATTTTGGACAATCTTGTCAAAAAGCATAAATAATTACGGCTCAATCAACACAATCTCTCAAGAACCGTCTTATTTACGACTTAGAAATAGTAATAGAGTATGGAGGAATAAATCATTCCGGAAATCTTGCCAATTATCATTTACTTGTTTGATTTTTAAGAAATAATTTTTATCACAAAGCATTTCTATAAATAAATAAAAGATTGAGGTGGAAAAGATATGCCATAATAATTCAAATCTTTATGAGTTCTATATTTTTCAAAAGATTCTATTTCATAAGCATAGGCAATAGATTTACCGTTGAAATATTCATAAAATCTGTTTCTACTTATTCCCGCATTATGACGAGTCATTTTCCATAAAGTAGTCGGATGTTCCATTAAAACAGATTTAACCTTTAATTCTCCCACTATTTTCTTTACGGGATATGTGCAGTAAATAATTATTAAATCTACATTATTTTTAGCAGGAATACGACGATATTCATATCTTTTTGTCTTATCAAATATTTTCTCTACATATTCAGGTTTTATTGACAATAAAATCTTGCGCATATTTACAATCCCCTTATAAAATTTATATCTGTTTTAGATTCGCTTATAATACTATCAAATTGATCGTTTGTTATCTCCGTAAATGGTCTTGGACCATTCGGGGAAGTCAGTATTTTCTTTTTCCATAAAAAGTCAAGCGTTGGTCGTTTTGTTAAATTTTTTGCATAAATGAATTTTACGATGGCAAGATTTCTTAGATTTGCCGCAAATTTATTAAGATCTTCTGTTGAAAATACCGTTCTATTCTGGCAATGTTTCAAAAACTCTTCTTTTGACTTAAAATCAAAAAGAACATCTGTAATAATACATACGGTTGTTATAACAGAAGAATATTTTTTATTACTATTTTCTTCTCCTATACGATAAAACAAAACAATATCGCCTTTATTTATATTCCGTTCATAAGACCGAGAGATATAGACTTTCTGTAATGCATATTTATGGGCTTCTTTACCTAAAAAATTTACTTCATTTTCTGTATTAAGTTTTGAATCAGGCAATAAAGAAGTATGGTATTTGGGGTAAATTGGCAATATAAATTTTCGTTTATTGTAAAGTATATTAGGGAAATTATCTTTAACTGACAAAGCATTATCATATTTTCCCAACTTCTTAACAAAAACAGTTTCTTCGTCATTTTGCGTTGTTTTTTTACCATATCTGATAAATCCCCAACGGGTAAGTAAATCAGATAAAATTTGTAAATCTTCTCTATTTTCAAACATTGTTACATAAATTTCATCAACCTTATATTGAACTGCATTATCAAAAATAATCTTAATAAATCTTTCGCCTAATCTAAAGCCTGTTGAAAGGACTTTAAATGTTCCTATTTTAAGTCTTCTTTTGCTATCAAATTTTGGAGATATATTATCGTAGTTTTCATTTGTATCTTCTCTTTTAAGATATAAAAATCCCAAAATTTTGCCTTTGTCATCTTTACACACATATGCTTCTTCTTCAGATTTTCTATTAAACCAACTTTCAAACTCTTTATAATCGCACTTAAAGCTATCAAAGAAAGAAGAAGCTAAATTAATATTCCCGAACAACTCTTTTTTAACAGCAAGCATTTTATATTCAATTAAAGTAGGATTTTCTTCTGTCATAATTACAATAAATTGATTTATTGATAATACTTTTTTCTCAATATCAAGTTCTTTTGCTTTAGCAATCAGTTTCTTATCTTCAGTTATTAAAATATCAACCTTGCCAGAATAAACATAGAAGAGCAAAGCATTATCTATATTATCATTCGTTGTTTTATCTTGGTTTTTGAAATTTTTTAAAAAATCTTCGGTTGGTTCACTAATTACCTTTATTCGTTCATAAGCTTCAAGTTTTACAGAAAAATTTTCTTGCACTCTTTTATCATTATATTTTTCTATTTCTTTTACACTATAAGGATGTATAACTTTTGTATAGTGTAATTTATCAAGCCACCTATAAAGATGACCTATATTATAGTTTGAAACTCTTGAACTTTCCCTATGGATTATAATATTTGTATCAAGCAGTGCTTTTGGCATAAATAATTTTATTTATTTTATTAGTATTCTTGAGTCTTTGTCTCATCGCCAGTAATTTCTTTGTATTCTTTTGTCGTTTTAGGAAAACTATCAGCACTGTCTAATGCTGTTTTATATGCTTTTCTTATATGAGTTGATGACGATTTTAAATCAGATATAATAAACTGATAATTTTCTCTCATAATATTTGATATGAATGATAATAATGTGTATAGGAGACCCACCGATTTAAACTCTCAAAATATCATTAACTATTTTTATAAATTTATCTTCAGTGTGTAAATATGTTTTAAATTTATCAATATATTTTGTTATTTCAGATATATTTATTCATTGCTTCAGTCTTATATGTGTCTATATCAAACAATAATCCAACAGTATTATTATCATTTTTAATCACAGCTTTAACAATGAGAACTGCTTTAAAATCTGTTTTGGTTTCAATTTCAAATTTTATATCTGAAACTTTCAAATTCTCGTCTGTTGAATATTTATTAAGATATTCGTAGACTTTTGATAAATTTGTTCTGTCGCCTACTTCATAGATGAAATTGTTTCTCCAACCAATTCTTGCAAAAGTTTTAATCTCTAAAATTTTTATTATTTCTTCGGATTCTTTTACAAATATGTCAGATATAGAATCTAATGAATCTACATCTGAAAATTTAGCACAAATAGCCTCTGAAGTGACTCTTAATGTGTCTATTTTGACTTTAGGTGTATATATCAATAGACCATTTGGGTTCATTTGATATATTGGCGGTTCATCTCCATTATGATAATAATTGATAATTTCACCTGCCTTATGAATATACTTAAAACCTTTAATTGTGTTTATTTGAAAAAATGATTGACTGTTTTTTAAATTACCAATTTTATTTATTATATTTTTCATTCGCTATCTCCAAGAAGCAAAAACTGCTTCTTAAAATTGAGAAACTACATTATCTGTATAAATTTTTTTATATATTGAGTCCTCAAATCGTCAAGTAAAAGCGGTTTATTATTCTTAAAAACATACCAAAACTTCCAGCCGTTACAAGACGGAGCTTGCTGAATAATAGCGCCTATTGTGTGAATAGAACCGATATTATCTTCATAATGTAAATTACCGTCTGATAAAACCTCCGCTTGTTTATTATATCTTTTACGAGTATATAAAAGTTCCCCGATATTTATAATATTTTTTCTAATGAGATTTACAAAAGGGACTTTCGGCTGTTCTTCTTTCAATGTTTCAATCCAACTGCTTTCAGGCAATGAACTATTTATGCTCTCTATTCTTGTTTTTGCTACCTGTATATAATTTTTTTCTCTTTCTATACCAACAAATTTACGACCAAGTTTTTTAGCGACTGCTCCCGTTGTTCCTGTTCCAAAAAACGGGTCTAAAACAATATCGCCTTGTTTGGTAGTTGATAGAATTACCCTTTTTAATAATTCTTCGGGTTTCTGGGTTGAATGGGCTTTTTTACCATCTTCGCCCTTAATTCTTTCATTACCAATACATAAACCTATATTCCAAACGGAAGTCATTTGCTTACCGCCGTTATATTGTTTCATTAACTTATGGTTAAAAGTATATTTTTTATAATTCTCACCTTTGGAACACCACAGAAGAGTTTCAGTAGCATTTGTAAAGCGCGTCCCTAAAAAGTTCGGCATAGGATTTGATTTATACCAAGTAACATCGTTAAGTATCCAATATCCGAGATTTAACATAATATTGCCTACGCGGTAGATATTATGATAAGAACCTATAACCCAGATTGTTCCTGTGTCTTTTAGAACTCTTTTACATTCTTTAAGCCAAGATATGCAAAAATTATCATAATCTTGAAATGAAGAAAACTTATCCCAAGCATCATTTACCCCGTCAACTTTCGTATTGTTCGGACGATATAATTCTTTCTTTAACTGCATATTATACGGCGGATCTGCAAATATCAAATCAATGGAATTGTTTGGCAAGCCTTTAAGTATTTCTATGCAATCGCCCTTATATATGTTATTTGTTTGTAGTTCTATCATAACATCCTAATTTTATTACGTACTCATAGTTTTATCGTATAAATCTTTGAAAGCCTTTATCGCGTCCGGGCTTTCTGATAAATTCAAAAGATATTGGTCAACATCGTCATATTTCACTTTTAAAAACTCTTCAAAAAAATTTTTACCTCTGCCTATATTTGAATTTTCTGGTATATAGATATTGCCTTTCATTTTTTTATTCGTAAAGAAAAATAATATCGGTATTAACTTATCACTGTCGGTTATATTTAATTCTTTTGCTAAATAAGCATATGTCTTTATGAATTTTCTGTTTATGTCAACAAATTTTCCTGTATCGTGGTCGTCATTATATTTGCATTCTAAATAATAAATTTTATCTGTCGTTTTGTCTCTAAATAACAAATCTATGTCGTGTTTAAATTTTATTATCCGTCCGTTATTATTTGCAATAATTTGTTTTAAAAGTTTTGGAAATTCAACATCTATATTTATATTTTCTGTCTGACAACGAGTTATGTAATTATCAATCAAGATTTCATTTTTTAACGACAATTCAAAAGAATTGTTTTTCTTACCGCTGTAATCTGATATTATTTTATATCGCCCGTCATTTTCTACAAGCAAAGCCATAAGAACTTCAATAAAATTTCCAAATTGTATATTCATACTCTGCAAAATACCGCCAAAAATTCTATATCGTTTTGGAATAAAATGAATTTTGACATTATGCTTTTCCTGTAAATGTTCCATCTTTGCCTGACTGCTGGTATGCTCTATGATTTTTATGACGGCTTCATTTATCAGCTTTTTGATTTTGCCGTTCATTAAATTTCCTTTGAAAATCTTTATTTTATTTGTAATAGGCTTGGTATAACTTTAATAATTATACCAAAACTAAAAGTTCAGGCAAACAAAAAATAAGCTCGCTTGATTACGGGCGGGGCGAAACGTCAAAATTGACGCGCGCGTCAATATGTACGCCTTCATCGGGGGAAAGTATCTGAAAAAGAAAGGTTTAATTTTCACAAATATTTCACATTCTACTCTATCCCCCCTCCCCAGAATAACTATAATATACACGCGAAGATTTCGCATATTTCTTGTTTTCTGGATTATTAAATATGCATCGCCGTACCGGCGACGAAAAATATTTGAAAGACACGCGCGAAGCATACGAAAAATTGCCGAGAGCAAATCGTGGAATTTATTTATCAAATGGATTGCGACAAAGACACGCAGTCGCGCAATTAAATGAATTAAAAGATCGTTATGAAAGAGATTTGTCAAGAATATTTGCTCAGCATGGCGAAAATACTTCAAGAAGCTAAAGAAGCAGCCGACATTAATTATGACGCATATAGAGGGAGATCTTCCGCCAGCGATTAGAAACTCGGAAGCGGTTAGACAGCATAAAAATGAAATGGAAGCTTTGCATAATAGAATTTTTGATCCCAACGAAGACCGATGCTACAAAACATAGTTCTGGAATAGAAAGGGCGGTCGCGGAACAACTGCTGCCCCTGATTTTACCGAGGTAAAAATGTTTATAAAATTTTTAATTATAGTTTTTCTTATTATCGTTGGATTATCTATAAAAGAAGTTATTCGCGATTATTATCGACAGACTGCGCCGCCGGCAGTTGAACAGTGGCCGGCAGTTGAACATCCGCCGCCGCATTTATACAGACATTGCACTTATGCGCTTGAACCGTCGTCAGCGCTTGAACTTGAACCGCCGCTAGTATTTGTATTTGAATCGCAGCAAGAACGCGAACAGCAAGAACGCGAGCATGAGCAAGAACTTGAGGAAGCAATCGCAGCTATACCCCGCTCGCCCGATGGTTTGAAATGGTACGACGGAGACCCAATTGTAGAAACTTTACAAGATTATAAAAAAGTTGTTTCTTGTAGCCGCGCCGCGCGATTTATTAGGTCTCCGTCGTTTAGAATCCCCGACGATAAATTGGAAGAAATAAAAGATGAAATTCTCAAGGAGCTAATATTAGCGTCGCTAATGGGTGGGGGGGCAACCCTAACATGTATGCGGCTCGTCATTATAAATTTCGTCTACAATTTTTAATTTATAATCGCCGTATTCTGAAATTAGATCGTTTCTTTCTCGCGTCTTTGCCATTAATTTACGAGCAAGTTCCAATTGGACAGTATCATAAATTCGCAATTCAGATGTTAAATATTTTATTTTTTCGCTTATACTTTTTAGAGCTTCAAAGACTTCTGGCTCCAACGGAAATTTTGTCGCGCCGCCGCTATTTACCATATCTTCGCGCGCATAAAAACTCCTTTTTTTATAGATTTGCAAAATCATAATCCGCCAGCGGCGTATTTAGTCAGATTGTTCATCGTCTGAGATGTCAAGACGCGGACATGGCGAAGTAATCCCAACTCTATCATCATCCCAAACTTGATCTGTTATGTGTCCTTGATCTTTATTAAAGTTTTTCCAAGTTAAATAAAAAATATAAGTTTTTTCTATAATAAAAAGGACAATCTCAATTTTTCCGAAACGCTAACGCTAACAACATGCTCGCTATATGATTTAATATGGAATGACAAGATTTTCGCTACTTTGCTATACTGCGCGACTAAAAGCTGGACATAACAAGAAGACATTATGATAAAAAACTTGTTAGTATTGTTCTGGCTGTTGTTTTAGCGCGCGAATGTTGCGCGGATGTTTTTTCTGCAAATAAAAGTTTTGATGCTAATATAACATACAATCGGGAGGAAAGCGTGGACAGGGTTGAGTTAAAAAAGACAAATGTTTGGCAAAATCTTGAGAAAAACTACGAAAAAGTAGTCGGATTGCATTTAAGGGATTTATTCAAAGAAAGCGATAGATTTAATGAATTTTCCATACGCGATAATAATTTAGGTTTAACTTTTGATTATTCAAAAAACCTAATAACTTCGGAAACTTTCAAACTTTTAATGGATTTTGCCAAAGCCGCTCAAGTCAAAGAATATGCTCAAAAGATGTTTTCGGGTGAAAAGATAAACTGGACTGAAAAGAGAGCGGTTCTTCACACAGCTTTAAGAAACAGAAGCAATAAGCCTGTATATGTTGACGGTAAAGACGTTATGCCGCAGATCAACGCGGTTCTTGACAAGATGAAGGTTTTTAGCGGTAATCTAAGAAGCGGTAAGCGGCTTGGAGTTACGGGAAAAAGAATAACGGATGTTGTAAATATAGGCATAGGCGGTTCAGACTTGGGTCCTAGGATGGTTTGTGAAGCCTTAAAGTATTATGCCGATGGTCCTAACGTATATTTTGTTTCTAATATTGATGGAGCAGATATTTATGAAGCTCTAAAACGTTTGAATCCTGAAACTACGCTTTTTATAGTCGCTTCAAAAACATTTACCACGCTTGAAACTATGACCAACGCGTCAACCGCAAGACAGTGGCTTGTATCTAAATTTGGAGATAAAGCTGTAGCTAGCCACTTTGTTGCTCTTTCAACCAACGCGGAGAAAGTTAAAGAATTTGGTATAGACGAAAATAATATGTTTAAATTCTGGGATTTTGTAGGAGGCAGATATTCTTTATGGTCCGCTATAGGTTTATCTATTGCCTGCTATATAGGTTTTGATAAGTTTACTGAGCTTTTGGAAGGGGCGTATTATGCAGACCAACATTTCTTGAATACGCCTTATGAGAAAAATATACCTGTTATTATGGCTGTTTTGGGATTTTGGTATAACAATTTTTTTGGAGCTTCCACACACGCCGTTTTGCCGTACAGCCAGTATTTGCATAGATTTCCCGCATATTTACAGCAAGGATATATGGAAAGCAATGGTAAATTTGTAGATCGCGAAGGCAACAGAGTAGATTACGAAACAGGACCTATTATCTGGGGAGAATCCGGCACCAACGGACAACATTCTTTTTATCAACTTGTGCATCAAGGAACGAAACTTATACCTTCGGATTTTATAGGTTTTATAAACTCTCTTGAGAAGGTTGGCGATCATCAAGAAAAATTGATGGCAAATTACTTTGCTCAGACGGAAGCTTTAGCTTTTGGTCTTACAAAGGAACAAGTAATTGAAAACCTTACAAAAGCAGGGCTTTCTCAAGCCGATGTGGAAGCTTTGTCTCCTTATAAAGTGTTTGAAGGCGACAGACCTACCAACGCTATATTGATAGATAATCTTACACCAAAAACGCTTGGCGCGTTGATAGCGTTGTACGAGCATAAAATATTTACGCAAGGAATTATGTGGCGGATAAACAGCTTTGATCAGTGGGGAGTAGAACTTGGAAAAATTTTAGCAAATGTAATACTTCCTGAACTTAAAAGCAAAGCTGACAATAAACATGATGTGTCAACAAATAATTTAATAAAGCTTTATAGAGAAAAAAGAAAGTAATTGTTTATCCTTATCATGCGTTGTCGCCGTTTATGGCGTCCAATTTCTGTTTGCGGATATGTCGTAAAAGAGCAATATAAAATATGAAAAAATACATTTTAGATTTTACTGTCGCGCAGTTTAAAACGGCAGTAAAATCTATAATCAAAGAAGGTTACAGGATAGATCAAATTATTGAGTGGGTTTACGCTAAGAAGGCGTCCTTTTTTGACGAGTTTACAAATATCTCAAAAGAGTTAAGAGAAGAACTCAATAAAAGATTTACGCTTAGATCTTTGAAAATAGTAAAAAAAGACCAGTCTATTATAGATGGAACAATTAGATATGCATTTCAAACTATTGATAAGAAATATTTTTTTGCTGTTTTCTTGCCTGACAAGGGCAAAAATTCAGTTTGTATTTCTTCGCAAATAGGCTGCCCAGTGTCATGCGTATTTTGCTCGTCTGGCAAAGTTAAGCTTGCCAGAAACTTAACTAGAGGCGAAATTCTTGAACAGATTTTGCAAATAGAAAATGATACTAAGGATAAAGTTTCCGGCGTATTATTTATGGGAATGGGCGAGCCTACTCTTAATTTAAATAATATAGCGCTTGTTTTAAACTCGCTGTTATCAAATAAAGAGTTTGGGATAGGCAAAAGGCATATTACGCTTTCAAGCGTAGGGAATGTTCCGGCAATCAAGAAACTTGCGGATGATAATTTTGGCGTTCGTTTAGCTCTTTCTTTACATGCAATTGATGAAAAACAAAGAAAAAAGTTAATTCCCAATAACTTTGGTTTTAGCATTGAAGATATATTAAATGCAGGCGGGTATTACCTTAAAAAAACAAAATCTCGTCTTACAATAGAGTATATTTTAGTCAAGAATATAAATGATTCTGCCGCAGACGCCCATAAACTTGCAAGATTGCTTAGACGTCATGAATTATTAAATCCTGATGTTCGAGTGAACTTAATACCTTTTAACCCGGTTGGCGGGGCAGATTTCCAAACTCCGCAAGAAGAAACAATACAAAAATTTAAAAATATCTTAAAGCTTGGCGGGGCCATAGTAAATATAAGACAAGCAAAGGGCGCCGATATTGTCGCCGCTTGCGGTCAGCTGGGATACTAATTTGCGCTCTTTATAAAAGCGAATATAGTATTTTATTAGAGTTGAATGTTTAGAGAAGATTTTCTCACATTCAGCTCTAATTTTTTATGACAAAAATTTGAATGTCTTAGCCGTTTTTTGTAAAATCCATCAAGAGTTTGAAATATAAAGTAGAATTTTTAGGCTATAGCCGAGGTTTATGATTTTATGGGTTCCAGAAGAGAGTCGAGAGAATGTTCTTTACAGATGCTTTATTTAGTCGACAACTGCAATGCTTCGGTTGATACCGTATGCGACGCTTTTGAAGATACTATGCCAAAAGACGAAATTTATAGAGATTTTGCCGTAGGATTATTCAAAGGCGTTTGCAAGAAAAAGGAAGAAATAGACGCTCTTATTAAAAAATACGCAAAAAATTGGGAATTGGACAGAATGGCTGTTGTTGACCGCAATATAATACGTTTGGCAGTTTACGAGATAATGGCTACGCCTGCGACTCCAATTAACGTCGTAATAGATGAAGCTGTAGAAATATCAAAGCGATATTCCACAAAAGATTCAAGCAAGTTTGTAAACGGCATCTTAGACAAACTAAAAATGGTAAGGGCTTAACTTCTTGCCTGCGCTTGGATTATTTGCCTGCGAAAGTCTAGAAAATAAATATGGAAAATATCCAAAATCTAATAGAACGCTTGAGAAAAGAGTTAACTAAGCATAACGCTCTTTATTATGATAAGAACGAGCCTGAAATTTCTGATGGAGAATATGACGCTCTTGTAAGAGAACTTGAACGTCTTGAACAAGAGCATCCTCTTTTTGCGTCATCAAAATCCCCAACAAAAAAAGTTTCAGGTTATGCTTCGTCTTCTTTCCAGCCTATAAAACACACTGTTCCTATGCTTTCGTTGGACAACGCGTACTCGCGGGAAGAAACTACGTCATGGTATGAGAGAACGGTAAAAAAGTTTAACGACTCCAAATTAGAATTTGTAATAGAGCCTAAAGTAGATGGAGTAAGCGCGAGTCTAACGTATTTGGACGGGATTTTGACTGTCGGAGCAACTCGCGGGGACGGAGAAACAGGCGAAGCCGTAACGGAAAACATAAAAGCTATACAAGATATACCTCGTAAGCTCAAAATAGAAAATCCTCCGAATTTTTTTGAACTTCGCGGCGAAGTATATATAGATAAATCCAACTTTGAAAAACTAAATGAGAAAATATCTTATTTAGGCGGTCAAAAATTTGCAAATCCAAGAAACGCCGCCTCAGGTTCATTAAGGCAAAAAAAATCTCAAATTACAGCCGAAAGAAATCTTAGTTTTTTTGTCCATTCTTTCGGAAAAGTTGACGGGAAACAATTTGAAAAACAATCCGAATTTTTAAAATACTGTCAAGATTGCGGTTTTAAACTTCAAAGCGATTTTAAAATCTGTAGTTCTTTTGGAGAAGTATCAAAGTTTATGGACATGATGCTTGAAAAGAGGGATTCGTTAAACTATGAAATTGACGGGCTTGTTATAAAAGTAAACGGTTTGAAGTCGCAAAGCGAGCTGGGAAGCACAAACAAAAGCCCAAGATGGGCAGTAGCGTTTAAGTTTCCCTCTAAGCAAGCTACAACTAAACTTACAAAAATAAGGTCGCAAGTAGGGCGTACTGGCATAATTACGCCTTCTGCAGTTTTGGAGACTGTTCCGCTTGGCGGAGTTACTATATCCCGCGCTACGCTTCATAATTTTGAAGAAATTGAGCGGCTCAATGTAAATGAAGGCGATATTGTTTTAATAGAACGCGCTGGAGACGTTATCCCAAAGATAGTTAAAGTTGCGAGAAAGGAAAGTAAAGTTTTTTTTAAACCTCCAAAAAATTGCCCGTCATGCGACGGCGAAGTTGTAAAAGAAAATGAAGAAGAGGTCGCCTACAGATGTATAAACCCAGAGTGTCCTGCGCAGTTTAGAAGACGCTTGATACATTTTGTTTCAAGAAACGCCATGGATATAGATGGGTTTGGCGAAGCTGTAGTAGACCAAGTTCTTGAGAAAAAGAAATTGCATAAGTTGTCTGATATTTATCGTTTGAGTTATAACGATTTTGTAGGATTTGAACTTTTTAAAGACAAAAAAGCCAATAATCTTATCAAGGCTATTGCTGAAAGCAAAAAACGTCCTTTGAGCAGGCTTATATTTGCTTTAGGAATACGCCGCGTTGGAGAAAAAGTTTCCGAAATTGTCGCTAAAAGATTTAAAACCATGGAAGCTTTATTTGCAGCGTCTCTTGAAGATTTTTCAAAAGTATCCGAAATAGGCGAAGTATCGGCATTGTCTCTAAAAGAGTTTTTTGAAAATGCAACTACGCGGCGCGTAGTGGAAGATTTGATTTTAAGCGGCGTAAACATGACGGAACCTGAAACCTCTAAGAAAGGTTCTCAATTTGAAGAAAGAACGTTTGTTTTAACCGGAGAGCTTGAAAAATATGCTAGAGAAAAGGCAGCTGAAATTATAAAATATTTAGGCGGGAAAGTGACGTCTTCAGTAAGTAAAAAAACAGATTATGTTCTTGCGGGAGCAAACGCCGGATCTAAACTTGAAAAAGCCAAAGAGTTAAACGTAAAAATTATTGATGAAGCGGAGTTTGAGGAACTAATAAACATATGATGCAAAATATAGAAATAATTTATCAAGACGACGATATTGTGGCGGCGAACAAACCTTCAGGGATTATAGTTATCTCTGATCAACGCGCTGATGAAAGTAAAACTCTTGTTGGTATGTTGAAAAAGCAGTTAAATCAAAAAATATGGGTGGTTCACAGAATAGATAGAGACGCAACTGGCGTTTTGGTTTTTACAAAAAATGCAGAAAGCCATAGAAATATAAGCATGCAGTTTGAAAATTCTAAAGTTCATAAAAAATATATTGCTCTTTTATCGGGCGTTTTAGAAGAAAATGAAGGAACAATAAACAAGCCTATTCTGATTTCTGGTAGAAAGGTATCTATAGATATAACAGGAAAAGAATCAATAACAAACTTCAAAGTTCTTGAAAGATTTAAAAGTTATACTTTGGTTGAGGCTATGCCTTTGACATGCGGAAGGCGCCAAATAAGAGCGCACTTTTGGAGTTTAGGGCATCCTCTTGCTATTGATGCCGAATATGGCGTTGCGGATCCTATAATGTTGTCAGGTTTGAAGCGCAAGTATAAATCTAAAATGGGCGAAGATGAAAAGCCTCTTATATCGCGGCTTACTTTGCATGCTAAGGCTTTAACGTTGACGTTGCTTTCCAGCGGGAAGGGAAAGACTTTTGAAGCTCCGCTTCCAAAGGATTTTGAACTTACGCTTAAACAATTGAAAAAATATGCGAGGTAAGCATGGCAAGCAAAGTATATTTTCTTCCTTGGAATAGGAGAAATGAACTTTATAAATTTTTAAAAGCTGCGAGAGTTTTTAACCACGTAAAAGCTAGAAATTTTATTGCCATAAAAATGCATTTTGGGGAAGACGGCAACGAAGGTTATATTAAACCTGAATATGTTTCCCAAGTAGTAAAAATTATAAGGGAAAAGACGGCATATCCGTATTTGACTGATGCAAGCACAATTTATGTCGGCAAGCGTTCCGACGCATATCATCATCTCTTGATTGCCAACAAACATGGATTCAATATTGATTCTTGCGGTTGTCCTATAATTATAGCCGACGGTTTGCGAGGCAATGCGGAAACAAAAATTGAAGTTAAATTAAAGCGTTTTGAAACGGTGACAATTGCCCGCGGTATTTATAATGCCGATGGTTTTATGTTTTTAAGCCACTTTAAAGGACATGAGATAACAGGTTTTGGCGGAGCGTTAAAAAATATAGGTATGGGGTGCGGCAGCAAAGCCGGCAAATACGCAATGCATCATTGTTCACAGCCTACGGTAAGCGATAAACATTGCATAGGCTGTGGAAACTGCGTAAAGCATTGCTACCAGCGGGCGTTGTCTCTTTTAGATAAAAAAGTTGCAATGGATAAAACAAAGTGCGCCGGCTGCGGGCAGTGTATAGTAAATTGCGCGTTTAAAGTATTTAAATTAAATTGGAATGAAGAACCTGCGGCTGTTCAAGAAAAAATAGTCGAGTACGCTTACGGAGTTCTAAAAAATAAAAAAGCAGCTTATGTAAATTTCTTAAATCATATAAGTAAGTTTTGCGATTGTTTTTCTTTGACCAAGAACAATCCTCTTATGGAAGACGTAGGTATAGTTGCGGGAGCAGATCCAATCGCTGTAGATCAAGCAAGTTATGACTTGGTAAATAAAGTCTACGGGAAGAATTTGTTTAAAAAAATATATCCCGAAATTGACCCTACTATACAACTGGCGTATGCTCAAGAAATAGGTCTTGGCGTTAGAGACTATGAGTTGGTAAATTATTAAAATGAGAATAACAAAAATAGAGAAAGTAAAATTTAGGAAAAATACTTTTAAAATGTTTTTTGAAAACAGCGACAGTGATAGTATAATTGTTTTAGCCGATACTGTAGTTAAGTTTGGTTTAAAAGCTGGCGAAGAACTTTCCAGCGACAGATATAAAGAAGTTGTATCTTATGATAAGTCTAACGCAATAATGTCGGACGCGTTAGCTTTGGTTGCTTCAAGGTCTTACAGTTCAAATGGTTTGCAAGAAAAACTATTGCAAAAAGGTTATGATAAAGACAAAACTTTAAATGTTGTTAAGAGGCTTGAAGAGTTAAATTATATAAATGATAATAAATTTTCAAAAAGTTATGCTATTTATTTATCGCGGAAAGGCAAGGGAGAATTTGCAATTAAATCCGAGTTAGAAAAACAAGGCGTAGATAAATTCTTAATAATGGAAGCTCTTGATGAAGCGAAATCGCAAGAAAAACCTTACGAGCGGATTGTTAAGACAATGCGTTCAAAATTTAAAAATTTTGAATGGAAAGATAAAAACGAAGTAAGAAGGGCGGCGTCGTTTTTTTTAAGAAGAGGTTTTTCTTCGGAAAATATAGCGAGAGCGTTTAGAGAATATAAAAATCTCTCTATTGATTAAATAACGGGAGAAGGCAATGAGTACGGCGTTAATTAGCGTGTCGGATAAGGCGGGCGTTTTAGAATTTGCAAAAGAATTAAAATTTTTAGGCTGGAATATAATTTCTAGCGGCGGTACGGCAAAAACTTTAAAAGAAAATTCTATTGACTGTAAAGAAATATCCGAAGTTACCGGGTTCCCAGAAATTTTAGACGGTAGAGTAAAAACCCTTAATCCAAAAATTCATGGCGGAATACTTGCTATAAGAAATAAAGACGAGCACATAAAACAGTTGCAAAAACATGAGATTGGCGCTATAGATATGGTTGTTGTAAATTTGTATCCATTTGAAGAAACAATAAATCAAATCCCTAAGCCTGAAGATAAAAAAATAGCTCGGGACGTTATAGAAAATATAGATATTGGCGGACCATCTTTGCTTAGAGCTGCGGCAAAAAATTATAAAGACGTTATAGTTGTTTGCGATTCAAAAGACTATTCGGTTGTTGTTGATAGTTTAAAGAACAAATCTGTAAATGAAGATTTAAAGCTAAATTTGGCGGCAAAAGCTTTTCGCCATACAGCTTACTACGACTCTTTAATTTCAAATTATTTAACTTATGAGAAATTTCCAACGCAGTCGTCTATCCCTTTAAAAAAGTTATCGGGGCTTAGATACGGCGAAAATCCTCATCAAGAGGCCGCGTTGTATTCAAACGGCGCGGAAGTAAATAAAGCTATGCTAATATCCGCAAAACAATTCCATGGAAAAGAGCTGTCTTATAACAATTATTTAGATTTGGAATCAGCGTGGATGCTTGTCCATGAATTTGAAGCTCCCGCATGCGCTATTATCAAACACAACAATCCTTGCGGCTGCGCCGAAGGTAGCGATATAAAAGTCGCGTATTTAAGAGCTTTGTCTTGCGATCCGACAAGCGCTTTTGGCGGAATAATAGCTTTTAATAAGTCTGTTGAAGAAGACGCGGCGGAAGAAATAAGCAAGTTATTTGCAGAGTGCGTAATAGCTCCAGAGTATTCAAAAGGCGCGTTAAATATTTTGACCCGCAAAAAGAGCATAAGATTGTTGATGCAGGAAATACCGTACAAAGAAGATAAAAATATTGTCGAATATAGAGCGATGTCTTACGGTATGCTTGCTCAGGATAGAGATAGTTTATTATCGGCTGAAATAAAGCCAATGACAAAACGCCAGCCGACAAAAGAAGAAAGCGACGCTTTAAACTTTGCTTGGAAGATTGCAAAATATGTTAAGTCTAATGCCGTTATTGTAGCTAGAGGCAGACAAACCGTGGGCATAGGCGCCGGACAAATGAGTCGTATAGACTCTTTAAAAATTGCAGTTGAAAAAATGAAAGACGTAAATCATGCGTTGGACGAGAAAAAATTTCCTCTTGTTTTAGCATCCGATGCTTTTTTGCCTTTTCCCGATGTTGTTGAAAAGTCGGCTAAGGCGGGAGTTACGGCTATAATTCAGCCTGGCGGTTCAATAAGAGATGAAGATTCTGTTAAAGCTGCAGACGACAGAAATATGGCTATGGTGGCTACCGGCGTTCGTCATTTTAAACATTAAATTACGTAAAACGCATTTTACGATAAGGAGTGTTAATTATGAAGAAGTTTTTAGCGATGTCAATATTATTGTCGTTAGCAGTATGCGTTTTTTCTGTTGACGCGTCGGCAAGAAGAAAACGTCATGTTAAGATAGCGCATGTTGTTTATCCTGCCAATCATTACTGGGACTGGGGTAGCGATCCAATATATTGGTACCCTGATCCGGTTGGCGGCGATTTTTGTTACAGCTATGCAAGTTACAATGATTATGAAACTAAAAAAAGCAAGACTAACGCGGCGTTGAGCGAAATAGATCTTCTTGAGAAAAGAAAAGCCGAATCTGAAAAGGCTGAAAAAGAATTAACAAAAATAAAAATTACAGAAGCTAAATTTTATAAACAATATACCGCTGATTCCCCAGCTGTTTCTATGGCTGAGGTTATTTTAAAGAATAATTCAAACTATACTGTTACGGCCGTATTTTTCAGAGGAAAGTTGACTACGCCAAAGTCTGGCAAGATTTTAATAGATGGAGATTTTAAGTGTGATTTGCCAGAAGTGCTGGAACCGGGATCGGAAAAGATATATGAAATAGCCTTGAATGATTTTGCAGGTTGGGCTAAGGTAAAAGTTTCCGATATCGCCAAATTTGACGTTTCTATAATCGGGCTAGGGGTAAGCGACGGAACCGTTTATGTAAATGCTTTTTCAAACAACGATCAAAAGAAGTTAGACGCTTTAAAGAAAAAATATATTGACTAAGAAGAAGCGCGATTTTTGCGCTATTGAAAAATATAGCCCCGAACCTGTTGATGCAGACGAGACGACTAAAGTTTCAAAAGCGATAAAAGAGTTAAGTCTTTCTTACAGTGTTATAGCGCCGGTAACAAGAGACGATTTGCCTGACGGCTGCGCGCGGCATTTTGCCAAAACTGCAAATGAAATAAAATCCGTTTTCCCAATACCAAAATAGAAGTTCTTGTTCCTGATTTTTTAGGCAAGGCGGAAGAGTATTCTTAGAGGTGTTTCTTGAGTAAATCGTATTTGTCGGGCGTAGGCGGTAGCGGTAAAACTCATTATTTATTTAGACGCATATCTGAAAAACAAACTGATATTGGCGCAAAAAAATCAGTTTTGTGCGTTTTTGCTTTTGTCAAAGACGAAGAACTGAATTCTTTTTGCGATGATTTAAGAGCTTTTTTTAGTTCTGACGATAAAATAGAAATACTTTCGCTGCCTTCGGACGACGCTGAACAAAGGGCTTTTACAACAGACAAAATAAAAGAACTAAAGAAATTTGTTGTTTGCGCTTCTGACCTTTCAATAGACTTTCCCGTTTCAAATCCAAAAGATAATATTGGCGTTACGGTTGCAAAAAATAAAAAATGCGATTTAAACGAATTAGTCGCGTATTTGTCTTATTTAGGATATTCAAGAGTTAATTTTGTAGAAGACAAAATGCAATTTGCGGTAAGAGGCGATATTGTGGATGTTTGGGCCGCCGCAAACGTTATGCCCGCTAGAATTCTTTTTGAATATGATAATATAGGCGCTATAAGAATCTTTGATCCCGGAAGCCAGTTGTCAAACGCTTTTATTGATGAAGTTAAAATACTTCCGTTAACCGTTTTTGATTCAAAATCAACAATCAAAGATTATTTTAAACGTAAAAAAGAAGCCGAAACATTATTGTATTTTGACTTTGACGTTGATGAAAAGACTTCAAAGTTAATTGAGAATTGCGAAGTTGTAATAAATGACCCTTTAAACCATAAAGCGCAATATCAAGGATATAAAAGTTTCGCCGGCTTTCAAGGCGATGTAGACTTCTTTGTAAGATCGCTCAAAAGCTTTGCCGAAAGCGATGCGGCAATAAAAATATACTGCGCTAACTACGGCGAGATGCATCGTATTTCTGATATTTTCCACGAAAACAATTGGAATTATAAAGTTCCTAAATTTTTATTCGGCAATTTGTCGCAAGGGTTTTATTTAGAAAAAGAAAAACTTGTTTGTATTTCAAGCCGCGAGATGCTTTACAAAAAGAAATCTGTAAGTTTCCCTAAAATAAAAGGCGGCGCAAGATTAGAAGGTATTTGGGAAATTTCTGCCGGCGACTATGTGGTTCATGAAAAGTATGGCATAGGGCGCTACGTAGGGTTGAAGACAATTTTGCGCGACGGCGGCGTTTCAGAGTATTTATGTATAGAATATAGAAATGGCGACAGTCTTTATGTTCCGCCTGATGAAATAAAAACTGTAAAAAAATATGTTGGGGTTGAAGGCGTAAAACCTAAGTTGTATTCTATGGATACTCTCGCTTGGGAAAGAGTAAAATCAAAAGCACGCGAAGTCGCGAAAGAGTTTGCCAAAGATCTCTTAAAACTTTACGCTCAAAGAAGTTTGATCAAAAGAACCCCTTTCGGTCCCGAAACGACTTGGGAAAAAGAGCTTAAAGATTCTTTCCCGTATGAAGAAACTCCCGATCAACTGAAAGCAATTGAAGACGTTAACAACGATTTTCATAAATCTTATCCAATGGAAAGACTCGTTTGCGGAGACGTGGGTTTTGGCAAAACAGAAGTTGCTGTTAGAGCCTCGTTTAAAGCGACGCAAGAAGGAATGCAAATCGCTGTTTTAGCGCCTACTACGGTTTTAGCTCAGCAGCACTACAATACATTCCGCCACAGACTTTCTATATTCCCTACAAAAATTGCCGTTATAAGCAGGTTCCAAACTAAATTAAAACAAAAAGAAGTTTTAAAAAGTCTTGAAGACGGTCGTGTAGATATTATAATCGGCACTCACAGACTTTTGCAAAAAGACGTTAATTTCAAAAATTTGGGATTATTGATTGTTGATGAAGAACATAAGTTTGGAGTTAAACAAAAAGAAAAAATAAAGTCTGTGAAGAAAAATATAGACGTATTGATGCTTTCGGCTACTCCTATACCAAGAACGCTTTCTTCAGCTTTGTCGGGGTTTAGGGATTTGTCGTTAATAGAAACGCCTCCTTTTGGCAAACTTCCTATAGAAACAAGTCTTTCTTTATATAATGAGGATATGATTAAAAAGATAATTGAAGCTGAGCTTTCAAGAAATGGGCAGGTTTTTTACGTTTATAATAAAGTTGAAACAATTTTAACAAAAGCCGAAATTATTAAAAAACTCGCGCCCGGAATTAGACTTGGCGTTATACATGGTAAAATGAAGTCAAAAGACGTTGAAAATATAATGTGGAAATTTACAAAGTTAGAACTAGATATTTTACTTGCGACGACAATAATTGAATCCGGTCTTGATATTCCTTCCGTAAACGCCATGATAATAGAAGAATCTGAGAATTTTGGGTTGTCGCAGCTTTATCAGCTTAGGGGCAGAATAGGCAGAGGCGGGGATAAAGCGTACTGTTATTTGTTTTACAAAGATAAAAATTTAAGCCAAGAAGCTGTTAAGAGACTTGAAGCTATGAGGGATTTTAGCGAATTAGGCTCCGGTTTTAGGCTTGCCCTTAAAGATTTGGAGATAAGAGGGGCGGGCGGCGTTCTTTCGTCAAACCAGCATGGTTTTGTAAGAGATATAGGTTATGATATGTTTGCCAAACTTTTGGAAGAAGAAGGGAAAAAAGTAAAGGGCGACATATCCGATACAAAAGAATATAAAAAGACTGCTTCCATAGACTTGCGTATAGACGCCTTGATTCCAAATACTTACATAGAAGACGAAAATATAAGAATTTTATTTTACAGAAAACTTTCAGATGCTGTTAATGAAGACGCGTTGAAAAGCGTCAAAAATGAGTTAACCGACCGTTTTGGGAAGATTCCTCAAGAAACGCAAGCGTTGTTTAAAGCGGCTAAGTTGAGGATTGCCGCTGAAAAATTCAACGTAGAAATTATTTCAGAAGATGATAATTATATTTATTTATATTTCTATCAAGAAGGCGATTTTTCAAAAATAGACGTTTCAAAATTTATATCAGATTACTCCGACGTTGTGGAATTTGTGTCCGGTAGACGTTACGCTTTTAAATTGAAAAAAAGCAAGATTTCGGAAAGCTCTATTGATTACGCGACAAAATTCCTCGCAAGATTTGGTTTTTACATGCGTTAACGTCTACAATCAAAAATTGACAAGCCGAGCTGTTTTGTGTTATTCTTAAAACGTTATTTGTCTGTTATTTTGTAAAAAATGGAGACAAATTTGTTTTAAAAAAGAACAATTCTTAACGAATGCGTTTTTGTTTTAACAATAGTCGCTCCTCTGTTTTTATTTGTCGGAGTTTCTTTTTCCAACGACGTCTTTTTGGCAAGGGGTATGAAAATCGCCGAGTCTCGCGATCCAAAACTTGCCGTTACATACGAACAAATTCAGCTTGCTCGGTCCAGAACCGCCCGTGCGGCAAGATCTTTTTTCCCTCAAATTACGCTTCAACACGCGACGTCTAAAGGAATAACTGCCATGGCGTTAAAAAATAGCGTCGTTGGGAGTTTTTTGTCGGTTGCGAATATAATTCAGAATCTTACGGCGTGAAAGCCTCTCAGCCTATATGCGAGGGTTATAAAACTAGAGGGACTTACAAGTATGGAGTCTATTATGGTTACTGCCGCTAGTTTAACTATACGAAAATCCGCGAAGAATTGTTTTCAAAACTTAAACTTGCCTATTACGAGTGCATTACTTTAAAACAGGAATATAACGCTTTGGCAAACGCCAATGAAATAGTCTCGGAGCTTTTAAAAAAGTACAAAAAGAATATAAAGCAAAAGC
>JAITND010000038.1 GCA_031290625.1 Endomicrobium sp.
ATACTTTCGCTATTGATTGTATTGATAAGCTCTTCAAACCCTTCTCCCGTCTGGCTTGCGCAGCCATATGATATAACCAAATCCAAAACTACGCTCTTATCTTCTGCAGATTCAAAAAATTCTTTAGACTCTTTGCTCCACTTTATCAACCTGTCAGTTGACATAACACCAACCTCTCAACATTTAAATTCTTACACATATGTCTTTAATCCTTAAATTCAAGCTTGATATCAATCAAATTCACTTTGCTAAAATTTTTAAGGAACTACTTTTTATTAAAGAACTTTATTGACGCTATATGGAGCTATAATATTTTTTCGCCTGGAGTTTATCAGATAGAGGAAAAAGATGATTCTAAAACCGATAAGATCGAGAATTACAATATAAAAATGGATTGCGTCTAAGCTCATTAGCGATTGTAGTCATGCTTCCATGTCCAGGATAAACTGTAATACAAGGATCCAGCTTTTTTAGTTTTTCAAGCGATTTCAAAATCTCTTCAGTATTTCCGCCCCACAAATCAGTTCTTCCTATGGCGCCTGCAAAAAGAGTGTCGCCTGTAAATAAATATGACCCAAATAACAAGCATACGCTGCCTTTTGAATGACCGGGAGTGCTTAAAACTTTAAAAGTAATAAAAGATAATTCTACCTCTTGATTGTCTTCAAGCAAAATTTCAGGCTCTTTAATAGTTGCTGCCAGTCCCCAAATCAATGAACCGTTTTTCTCAGGATCTGCAAGCATCTCAGACTCATTTTTGTGAACTGCGAGTGGAATTTTATATCTTAAACGAATTTTATCGTCGCCTATAACATGATCGTAATGTCCATGCGTGTTGATAAGAATCTCGGGCTCCAAATTTTCCGTCTCTATGGCATTGATAATCTGGTCGGCGTCTTCGCCGGGATCTATGACAGCCGCGCGTTTGGCGTCCGCATCGTAAACCAAATAACAATTTTCGTCAATAAGTCCCGTTTTTATCTTTTTTACTTTAATCATTTTTATCCTATTTTAGTTATTAAGATAATAAAGTTTATAATTTGAAGCAGAAAGTTTGTAAATATTCCAGATATAACGTCATCTATTGTAACGCCAAAGCCGCTTTTTAACTTTTGAACTGATTTTATTATCCAAGGCTTCTTTACGTCAAACAACCTAAATAACAAAAATCCTAGAAGAAAAAATAAGAATTGCTTCGGAAGCAGAGCCAAAGAAAACCATATACCCGCGACTTCGTCAATAACTATTCTCCGATCATCTTCTGTTTTGTAAATATTCTCAGCCAGCGAAGAAAAGAAAATGGAAATAAAAAATATCGCAGCTAAAGCAAGCAGTTGAACTAAAGCGCTGTCAGGCACAAAAAATATCCAAAGCAAAACGCCCGCTAAACTCCCCCAAGTGCCAGGAGCGCGTTTAATGTACCCTAAATAAGCTACAGATGAAAAGAAAATTATTATTTTATTCATTTTCATTATTTCTCGCTCAATAAGTTTTTATATTTGAACACATAATTTGCTCCAGAAAATATAGTAAATAAAGCGGCAAAAAAAGTAAACCAGTACGGGATTTTTTCCATTACCACAATCGCATAGGGATATGCTCCGCTATTATAAAATTTAAAAAAATCTATAGGAATACCCGCATATTTAGCAAACACTTCATTAATTATTACAATTGCCAACGTAGTTATAATCACCACAATTTGCGACGTGGTTTTAAATTTACCAGACTTATCCGCAGGTATCATTACATTTTTGTACGCTGCGATTGAACGAAGACCCGTTATTAAAAATTCTCTGGATATTATCGCTATGACCATCCACACCGCTATTTTAAGATATGGAATACCCACAAAACATATAAATGCCGAAGATACTAACAACTTGTCGGCTAAAGGATCCAAAAAAATGCCAAGAGACGTTACAGTTTTATTCTTTCTTGCTATACGTCCGTCAAAAAAATCAGTAATTGAAGCCGCGCAGAAAACAATCAAAGCAAGAGTTGTATTAAAAAAACCTCCCAACTCCATAAATAAAATAAAAAAAGGCACTAAACATATTCTCGCTATAGTCAGTTTATTCGCCAAATTCATTATATTTCTCCAATCATTACTTTTATATTATAACCTTTAACGCCTTTTATCCTGCCGCTATAAAACTCGCCAGATTTTAACGGCTTATCGTTTAAAAGCGTAATATTTCCGTCTACTTCAGGAGCTTGAAAATAACACCTTCCAGTTATATTTATACTCACTACAGATATAATAAAAATTAAAGTTTGTCAACCAATGTAAAGAAAAATTGAGACCATCATAATACTATTTAGCGCGCGGTTGTATGGATTAGTCAGGGTTGGAAGGATAAATTTAAAAAATAACGGCTGGGAAAAGAAGACCTATCTTCAAAAAAAGCGACGAATTTTGCACAATCTATCTATAATAAGCGAAATATTTAAAGTAATAGATTTTTTCATAATTAAATTATCCTTTATTAAAACCGTGTAAAAACTTATAAGAACTTAAGTATGATAATGAAACCCAAAGACGGAGCAGGAGCAGAATAATTAATTTGTCATTGCGGACTTGAGCCGCAATCTAATTGAGAGGAAGAAAATGAATAAAGAAAAAGCGAAACAACACGTCAAAGACAGTCATGTGTTTTCAGCATAGGGATGGGGTAGTTCTCAAATTTGCATGCTATTTCTTTCTTCTTTCCAAACGCTATTGCTAACAAACTTACTTCCTCGCTGGCATACTTCTTATAATATTTCTTCTCTTTTATTTGCGTTAACGCTTCTTTTATCATTTCTTCTTTACTTTTTTCTGCGCTATACTTTATCTCTACTACTATTATATCTTTCCCTTTCTTTAGTACTGCAT
>JAITND010000043.1 GCA_031290625.1 Endomicrobium sp.
ATAATGGAAAAGGGATGCCCAAAGAGATGGCGGAAAAGTTAGTAAAAGGGCTGGAAGTAGGAACAACAAAAGAAGATGGACATGGGATAGGAACGCAGCAGATAATGAGTACGATAAAAGATATGAACGGGCGGGTAAAGATAGAGTCTAAAGAGAATGTAGGAACAGAGTTTATACTCGCTTTTGCGAAATCGGAAACCCGAGACGGTTTGCGGATAAGATAGAAATAAGGAAGGGGATATACGATAGTTGCGCTTGACGATGGGGATGCGCGCGCATGAAGCGTGGAAAGAGAGGTTTTCAAAATATAAAGAAGACGTAGAGGTTAAGTGTTTCAGAGAAGGGAAAGAAGCAATATGAAAGACAGACATGTTCTTGTTACAGGACTACATTTGTCAAAGATAAAAGAGTTTAATGAAAATAGCGGTTATTTAAAGATACTTAATAAAAATTTGTTGCAAGAGATTCCTTTTGTAAAGTGTTAGATAAAAAATCGTATTATGCTGCGGATAACGCCTTTAAAAATGTTGAATAGTCTTTCAGTAAGCGGCAAATATCAAATTAATTGACGGCAGGTCGTTAAAAATTTGGAATTTGCCCGGCGCGCGATCGTTGGAATAAGTCCTTTTAATAGCTATTACGCGCAAGAAAATATAGAACAGATTGTTTATTTTTGTTCAACCGTTTTTAAGACTTTCATATTGTTATCCCCGATGAAATTTCAGTATATACGCTTCAAGCGACGCTATATTCAAAAGAAAGAGCGGAAAAGAAAACAGGAAGCCAAGATCGTTGCCTAAAGAATAAAGCGATTAGAGAGCTTAATGGAATCATCTCTGGAAAATAAGAAAATACTAGATTATAAAAAAGCTGTATTGTGCTGCGCCGCAGGCTTATTATCCGCATCTGCTTTCCCTAAGTTGAAATTGTTTTTTTTCATTTGGGTATCTTTTGTTCCATTAATTTCTGTAATAATGGAATCAAAGTTAACAAGCTCTTTTTTTTATGGATTTCTATCCGGATTTGTATTTAATGCAATCGGACTTTATTGGCTTGCGCCAATGCTTCATTTTAATACAGGTTCGTATATTGAGGCAATAATAGCTTCGTGTTTTCTTTGGGGTTATCTTGCGCTTTATTGGGGCGTGTGGAGTTTTGGACTGCAAAAATACATTTCCTTTCAAAAAGATAAACTTTCAAATTTCTTTACAGTTATTTTTGGTTCTTGTCTTTGGGTTTTGCTTGAATACGTAAGAACGTATCTTTTTACCGGATTCCCATGGATGCTGATAGGCTACTCGCAATTTGAGTTTACGGAAATTATACAAACGGCGGAGTTTACCGGAGTATATGGCGTTTCTTTTTTGATAATGTTTTGCAACCTATGCTTTTATTTCTGGCTTGCGGACAAAAATAAAAAAAAATATTTGCATACCGCTTTAATATTTATAATTTTGTTTACATTGTTTGGCGCGCGTAGGATATACAAATTCAGATTGCTTGGCGAAAAGGAGTATAATGTTTTAATATTTCAGCCAAACATTGACCAATATAAAAAATGGAATGAAGATTATAGACAAGAGATTTTTTCCAATCTTCAAAAGCAGGCTGTGGAAGTCGGCAAATCTGAAGCTGATTTAGCTTTATGGCCAGAAACTGTCCTTCCGGGCGTAGTTCCACAAGATCAACAGCTGTATGGTTTTACAAAAAAATTGGCGGCATCCGCCGGAAGTTTCAATATATTCGGTTCGTTTTACAACGAAGACAATGATAAGATGTTCAATGTCGTTTTAGGTTTTAAAGGCGCTGATGATTATAACTCTGTACACAAGAAAAATCACTTAGTGCCTTTTGGCGAGTTTGTTCCATTTAGAAAGGTTCTCGCAAAATTTTTTGGCGTTTTAAATAAAATGGGAGATGTTGACAGGGGCAGCGATGCGACTGTATTTAACGACGGCGAACTGTTTATCGGCGCTAGCATATGTTCTGAAAATTTTTTTCCGGATATAGCAAGAAGGTTTGTTCTAAATGGAGCAAAAGTTCTTACAAACCACACAAACGACGCTTGGTTTTTTGACACGGCGGCTCCATATCAACATTTTATGATGAATGTATTTAGAGCTGTTGAAAACAGAAAATTTGTTTTAGTTTCGGCAAATACGGGCGTTTCCGGCATTATTGAAGCTTCAGGAATAATTATTGATAAGACTAAAGTGTCAAAAAGAGAATTGCTAAATGGAACGTTTTTTCAAAACGATTTTAAAACTTTCTATGCTAAATTGGGCGATGTTTTTGTAAAAATATGCTGCGTTGTCCTGTTAGTATTGGTAGTATTTTTACGTTTCAAAAGGCGGGTAAGCGAGTAATAAATTAAGATTTTACTTTGAGCGTATAAGTTATAAATAAAGAGGTTCTAAAATGCTTCAACAGCAAAAAGAAAGGATAGAAGCTTTGAGGAGGTCTCTTTGACTTAGATTCAAAACTGAACAGAATCAAAGAGCTTGAAAAAGAAATATCAGATCCAAACTTATGGAATGACCAGAACAATGCAAAAAAAGTAATGTCTGAGCTTGACGGTTTAAAGAATACGCGTAAGTTGTGGCAGGATATGTATTTGCAGGTTAAAGATTTAATTGATTTAAAAGATCTTGCCAAGTCTGAAAATGACGACGATACTTTAAAAGAGGTAGAAAATGGAAGCAAGAAATTAGAGAAAGTTCTAGCTGCGTTTGAAACAAAAACAAAGCTTGGCGGAGAGCATGATAAAAGTAATGCCATAATGTCTATACACGCGGGAGCGGGCGGCACTGAGTCTTGCGATTGGGCGCAAACGCTTGTAAGGATGTATTCAAGATGGGCTGAAGACAAAGGTTTTGAAATTGAAGTAGTGGATAGTTTAGATGGCGATGAAGCGGGAATCAAAAGCATCGCCATGATAATAAAGGGCGAGTATGCTTACGGTTTCTTGCAGTCGGAAATAGGAGTCCACAGGCTTGTAAGAATTTCTCCGTTTGACTCAAACAAGAGAAGACATACCTCTTTCAGTTCTGTTGACGTTATACCCGAAATTGAAGATACCATAGACGTAGTAATTGAAGATAAAGACATAAGGATAGACACTTATAGAGCGTCGGGAGCAGGCGGACAGCATATCAACAAAACGGATTCTGCTGTAAGAATAATCCACTTGCCTACGGGAATAATCGTTCAATCGCAAAACGATCGTTCGCAAATAAAAAATAGAGCCACAGCTATGAAGCTCTTGAAAGCTAAGCTTTACGAACTTGAACAAGAAAAACAACGAGCTTCTTATGAAAAACATTATAATGAGAAAGGCGCTATAGAGTGGGGCAGCCAAATCCGCTCGTATGTCTTTATGCCTTATCAGCTTGCCAAAGACCACAGAACAGGTTATGAGACTTCGCAAGTCAATGCGGTAATGGATGGCGAAATAGACGGTTTTATAGGCGCATATCTCTCTTGGAAATTGAAAAGTAAAAATAAATAATATTATTCATTTTTCAATAGTTTTTTGTGTTTAAAGTTTTGATATAATTTGGCGTATTTAGTAAAATCCAAACGAATTTGAAAGATTTTGTGTTTAATGTGTTTAAAAGGAATAATCATGCAAATTGTGAAAGAAGGCTATCCATTTATTTTAATTTCTCTTATTTTAGGAATACTGTTGATTGTTTCTGGTTTCGGTAAATTTTCGTCCGTAGCGGGCGTTTTGTGCATTGCGGCTTCGTTATTTTGCCTATATTTCTTTAGAGATCCCAAAATAAAGATAACTCAAGGGGAAAATCTTATCCTTTCTCCATGCAATGGCACTGTTTTAGAAGTAAGTGAGAATGAAACAGAAAAAGTTGTCAGGGTATTTTTATCTGTACTAGATGTTCATCTTCAGAGGTCTCCCATTGCGGGTAAAGTTGTAAGCGTTGAACATAAACCCGGGAAGTTTTTGAAAGCTATGGATCCTGAGGCTCACATAGTAAACGAACAAAACATAATTAGCATAGAAAATGAAAACGGAAAGTATTTGGTTAAACAGATAGCCGGCGTTCTTGCGAGACGTTGCATGTCTTGGGTAAAGCCGGGAGATGTTTTAAAAACCGGCGACAAAATCGGCGTAATAAAATTTAGTTCTCAGGTTGACTTGCATATGCCAAAAAATGTTGAAGTTAAGGTAAAACAGGGATATAAAGTTGTCTCTGGCGTGACTGTTTTTGCAAACATAAATAAAGGAAGTTGAGCATGGGCGAAAAAATGAAGAAGGGTATCTACATACTGCCGAGTCTTTTAACATGCGCAAACATGAGCTGCGGTTATTTGTCAATATTGTCGTCCATAGACGGGGATTTTGCTAAAGCGGCGTGGTTTCTTGCGCTTGCGGTAGCATTTGACATGACTGACGGAAAAGTTGCAAGACTTACAAAAACAACAAGCGAGTTTGGCGTTCAGCTAGATTCTTTAAGCGATTTAATTTCATTCGGACTTTCTCCGTCTGTTATGATGTATCAGCTTGTTTTAAGCTCAATGGAAAAAGTCGGTATGGCTATAGCCATACTATTTGTTTTGTGCAGCGCTTTAAGGCTTGCAAAATTTAATGTTCGCGCTCAAGACGGCGTAGTGCATAATT
Source organism: Endomicrobium sp. (assembly GCA_031290625.1). Lineage (GTDB taxonomy): Bacteria > Elusimicrobiota > Endomicrobiia > Endomicrobiales > Endomicrobiaceae > Endomicrobiellum. Next base: position 4,640 of record JAITND010000043.1, read on the forward strand.
CTTTTATGGGTCTTCCTACGCCTGCGTCTGCGGGACTGTTGTTGTCTTTTGTTTTAAGCTACGAGCTTTTTGCGGATCATGGACAGTCTTTGTCTTTCAAAACAATCCCAATTTTGATGAAAAACATGCCTATTTTCTTTAAGACAATGCCTGTTGTAATGGTTATTTTGTCTTTACTAATGGTTTCAAACATACCTTATTATTCTTTCAAAAAGATGAATTTGTCCAAACCTAAAACTTTCAGACTTTTGGTTTTGGTCGTATTGCTTTTATTTTTAATGATAACATTCCCGCAAAATATAATTTTTGTATTGTTTAGTTTATACGTTTTCTCAGGACTAATCGGCATTGGAATAAAATATTACAGCGCTCGTAAAAAAAAGAATATAGGAGCGGGAAATGGCAATTGAACAGCTTTTAATTTTGATTAAACCTGACGGAGTAAAAAAATCTTTGACAGGAAATATTCTAACTAAGCTCTCTGAAGCAAGAATGCTTATAATAGGCGCAAAAGCTGTTAAGGCGAGTAAAGAACTAGCCGAGGAGCATTATTATCAGCTTAAAGACAAGTCTTTTTTTGGAGAATTAGTTGATTATATACAGGGCAAAATTTATGGCGAGCCTTGGGATAGAGTTTTGGCTTTCGTATATCAAGGCGAAGACGGTATCGCAAGAATGAGAAAAATCGCTGGAGCTACAAACCCTGAAGAAGCCGATCCTGTGTCAATAAGAGGAGCTTACGGAAGAATAACCACAAAAGGCGTATATGAAAACGTTGTTCACTGCTCTTCAGAACCATCTGAAGCTGAAAGGGAAATCAAGTTGTGGTTTAAGCCTGAAGAAATAGTTAAGACTATATATCCTACAAAGAAAGTTGTTGTAGAGAAAGAAGAAAAAGAGGTTTGGCTTAGTCTCTTTTAGCTATAGCAATTTAATATGAAATATCGTCAAGGATGGTAAGTCCCGCCTTGACATGCTTTTTGTCAAGAGAGCTGTTTCTGCAATAATACTCGTATAAGGAGCGATAAAATGCCGATGCCAATAAGGAGATATTCGTAAAAGAAATGCGGGAGCTTTTTCAGTCTGACGAAGTTTATATTGCGGACGGTTCCCAAGAAGAAGCTGAAAGATTGACGGAAATTGCTCAAAAATCTGAAGTTGACGGAAGAGTTGTCTTAGAAAAATTAAACGGACAAGAGTATCCAAATTCTTACTATCACCGCTCAAACCCTAACGATGCTGCCCGTACGGAACGCTTAACCTTTGTTTGCGCTCCGACAAAAGACCAAGCTGGACCTAATAATAATTGGTTGGACACTAAAGAAGCTAAAGAAAAGATGACTGATCTTTTTAAAGACGCAATGAAGGGAAGAACAATGTACGTTATTCCATTTGTCATGGGTCCGCCGAAATCAAAATACGCTAAAAACTGCGTTTAAATAACCGATTCTGCATATGCGGCTTTGAGCAGGCAAACCGGCTGCCCGCCCAAATTCAAGGTTTAGCGTTTCAATTTACAACTGTCCTACACTTTCGCCCGAGTACGACAATCCTAAAGGCGCGTCTATTTCCGGAATAATTTTTGGCGGACGCAGAAAAAGTACAATTCCGTTGGTATATGAAGCAAAAGATTGGAAGAGAGGAGTATTTACTGCGTCAATAATAGGTTCTGAAACTACCGCCGCCGCAAGCGGTCAAGTGGGAACTGTAAGAAGAGATCCTATGGCTATGCTTCCTTTTTGCGGATACAATATGGGCGATTATTTTCAACATTGGTTAAATATCGGCAAGAGAGCTAAAAAGCTTCCTAAAATATTTATGGTTAACTGGTTTAGAAAAGACGACGATGGTAAGTTTATGTGGCCATGTTTTAGAGAAAATTCCAGAGTTATAAAATGGATGATAGACAGACATGTTTTGGGATAGCTATTTGGGAGATCTTCAATAAGAATAATTAGATTAATAATCATTACGGCAAAAGAGTAACTGATGTTCAATCAAAAAATTGAGAAATCTGGTTCTGAATTTCAGAACCAGATTTCTCATTTACTTTTTTGCTGTAATAATTATTGTTGATCATGCTTGTAAAAATATCTTTACTTTGACCTAAAAAATGTCGCTTAAACTGAACCATGTCTGCCGATGTAAAAAGCAGTATTTTGTCGCTAGAATGTATAAGTAAGTCCAAAGGACCAGCAGCGCGCCCGTTGTTTTTAAAAAAATTGAAAAATCCGCCCTATGTCGTTATAAATTACGGCGTTGTCGGCATTTAAACTATACTCTTTAGAACCTGAGTTTATCGATTGGACCGCATTCTTTCTGTTTTTGTTTTATAGTAAAAAATGATAAAATATCGCTATGAGTAAAGATCTGATTGAAAAGCCTTTGAATAAGAAATTAATATATAAAGGAAAATTTACAGAGCTTTTTTGCGATGAAGTACAACTTCCAAACGGCAACCTTGCTATAAGGGAATATGTAAAACACCCTGAAGCAGCAGCGGTTCTTCCATTTATTGATAAAGAAAATATAGTTTTAGTTAAACAGTATAGATATGCTGTAGACAAAGTAACTTACGAGATTCCCGCGGGTAAAATTGATGCGGGAGAAACTCCTATTGAATGCATAACAAGAGAGTTGGAAGAGGAAACGGGATGTAGAGCCAAAAAGTTTGAACTTTTGTTGTCTTTTTATCCTACGGCTGCGCTTTCAACTGAGTTATTGCATATTTTTTCGGCTTTTGACCTTGAAGAAGGCAGCCTTAATCTTGATGAAGATGAGTTTGTTGACAAAGAAATAGTAAGCTTTAAAAATGCTTTAGATATGGTAAAAAGCGGGTATATAAAGGATTCAAAAACCATTATAGCATTGCTGTATTTTGCTAATTTGTCAAAATAATTTGTATTTTTACAGTTTGCGAGTTAGTTCTATAATCTTGTATTTAATAGGTTTTTGCAAGAGTTGGCGGTTTTAATTTTATTATTTAAGATGTTTTAAGAGGCTTTTATTATGAAGAGAAGCAGTTATTGTGGCGATGTCAGGGAAGATAGTATAGGTAAAGATATTGTTGTTTGCGGCTGGGTGCATTCCCGTAGGGACCATGGAGGCGTAATTTTTATTGACTTAAGAGACAGAGAGGGGTTGTTGCAAATTGTTTTTCAGCCTGAAAATAAAGAGATATTTAAAATATCTGAGGATTTGAGAAGCGAATACGTAATATCCGTTAAAGGACTAGTAAGAAAAAGACCTGAAGGAACGTTAAACCCTAGTATGTCTACAGGTTCCGTTGAACTTGTAGCGTCTAAAATTGAAATTTTAAACACATGTCCTGGACTTCCTTTTGAAATATCGGATTATACGGAAGCTTCAGAAGAATTGAGATTAAAATACAGATATTTGGACTTGCGCCGTCCTAGTTTTCAGAAAAACTTTATAATGCGCCATAGAATTTCAAATGAAGTAAGAAACTTTTTAAACGACGAAGGCTTTTTAGAAATAGAAACGCCTTTCTTAACCAAATCTACGCCTGAAGGCGCGAGAGATTTTTTGGTGCCTTCAAGGCTGCATCACGGTAGTTTCTTTGCCTTGCCGCAGTCTCCTCAGCTTTTTAAACAGATTTTGATGGTTTCAGGTTTTGATAAATATTATCAGATAGCAAGATGTTTTAGAGACGAGGACTTGCGCGCTGACAGGCAGCTTGAATTTACCCAAATAGATCTTGAAATGTCTTTTGTTGAAGAAAAAGACGTTATGAGCGTTATTGAGAGAATGCTTTCAAGGGTATTCAAAAACGCGTTAAATATTGATATTAGAACCCCTTTTGAAAGAATGCCTTATGCCGATGCCATGCTGCGTTACGGCTCTGATAAGCCGGACGCAAGGTTTGAAGTGGAAATAAGAGATTTTTCAAGCGAGCTTAAAGATTGCGGGTTTGGCGTGTTTGCGTCGGTTATTTCTAACGGCGGTATTGTAAGGGGTTTATGTATTCCTAAAGGCGCTTCTTTTTCCCGATCGGATATTGACGGACTTATCAAGTTTGCAGGCGAATATGGAGCTAAAGGTTTGGCCTGGATGAAAATTACGGAATTTGGAGCCGAGTCCAACATAGTTAAATATTTTAAAGATGAAGATATAAAAACAATTATATCCAAGCTTGAAGCAAAAGCGGGCGATTTAATTGTTTTTCTTGCAGATGAAGAGAAAATCGTTGCTCAGTGTCTTGGAGCGTTAAGGCTTAAAATGGGCAAAGAACTTGGTCTTATAGACAAGTCCAAGTTTAATTTTTTGTGGGTTGTGGATTTTCCTCTTATGGAATGGGACAAAGAAGAACGTAGATGGCGGGCATTGCACCATCCGTTCACTTCGCCGCAAGACGCGGCTTTATTGAATAAAGAAAATGCTGGAATTGCAAAAGCTAAAGCTTACGATGTTATTTTGAACGGCGTTGAACTAGGCGGCGGCTCTATAAGAATGCATAGAAGCGACGTTCAAAAGAAGATTTTTGATATTCTAAATATTTCAGACGAATCTGCAAAAGAGAAATTTGGATTCTTGCTTGACGCATTGACCTATGGCGCTCCTCCGCATGGCGGTTTAGCTTTGGGTTTTGACAGAATGTGCGCGTTGATTGCAGGGGAAGATTCCATAAGAGAAGTTATAGCATTCCCTAAAACGCAAAAAGCGTTGGATCCTCTTTCTAACGCTCCTGCTCCGGTAAGCGAAAAACAGCTTAAAGAATTAGGCGTGCGAATTGTTGTCAAGCAAGCAAAGACTTAGGCTTATCTGCTAAAACGATGTCGAGGAATAAATGAATAATTTATTTAACAGCATAAGGTTTTGGATAAGAAGTTTTCTCTTAAAACTTGCCAAAGATCTCAAGCCTTCCGAATCAAAAGGTCCTGCTATAAGGAAATCAAGAAGTTTATTTCAAAAGGAAATAAAAATTCCGGTCTTTATTCCTTTTATATTTACGATAATAACGGTTTACGGCATGCTTGTAACGGGCGTCGGCATATATTTAAAGATAATGTTTGCAGCCTTAATATTTATGATTGCAATTGTTGTTTTCTTTGCAGCTCAAATTCAAAACAAAGAAAAAGCCGTTTTGGATGATAATGACACGGTTGTTTTAATGTGTTTGCTCTTTATAAATTCTCTTTTGACTTTTCAGGTTTCAAAAGAATATTTATCGCCTTTTGCTTCTCCAGTGTCGGCGTTTTCAATTATGGCTGCAATGTTGTTATCGTTGTGTCCAATAACGTTAAAAGATTTAGAACTAACGAGAGACAGTATTATTTCAACCATTATGGGCATATATCATGCAAGAATTGAATACAAATAAAAATTTTATAAACTTTGTTTACTTTCCTAAGGAACATGTTGAAGTTTTAAAAAAAGCTGTAGAGCTTGCTTTAAAGTCTGAAAAAAAGAGAAAATATCAAATAAATTTTATAATGGTAAGCAATGAAGAAATAAAAAAACTAAATATAAAATACAGAAAAGTAAGACGCATAACCGACGTTATATCTTTTTTAATTATCCCTGAAAATTTTGCCGGAGATATTTATATATCAAAAAATCGCACTCAAAAACAGGCGAAAAGATACGGGAACTCTTGGCGGCAAGAATTGGCGTATCTTGTTATACACGGCGCGCTTCATCTTTGCGGGTATAGCGATTATGATGTTGAAAATAAATCTAAAATGTTTGCAAAACAGGATAAAATATTTCAATGTTTATTTTCGCAAGTCTAGTTGCTTTAGTTTTTCTTTTAATTGTTTCGGCTTGGATATCTGCGGCTGAGATAGGCATTACTAGTTTGTCCAAGTACAGAATTAAAAAACTTATAGTTCAAATTCCTAATCTTTTCAAACCTTTATTGTCTTGGATAGAACAACCTTATTATCTTCTTACAATTATTCTGACGGTAAATGTTATATGCGACATTCTTACAAGCTTTATGTCCGCATATTTTATGACAACGTTGTTTTCTGGGATTAATAGAAATATTATTGACGTTGTTACTTGGATAATAACGTCTTTTGTTATTTTAATATTTGGCGAGCTTGTTCCTAAATTTTATGCTAGGGAAAATTCCGAGAAAATTACCGTTATGTCTGTTCCAATCCTTTCAAAAATAGAAAAGGTATTAAAACCATTTACATATCCGGTTATTAAATTTACGGAATTTTTATCGCCGAAAACTTCAAATGTCGCTAGAAATTCTTATACTTTAAGCGAAGAAGAAGTAAAAGCTCTTCTTTCTGAAGGCGGATACAGCGGTGAAATAGACAAAGAAACAGGCGTTATGTTGGAAAGAGTTTTGGGTTTTTGCGGATTGTCGGTAAAAAAAATAATGGTTCCTTTTGAAGACATAGATTCGGTAGACTTGTCTTTAGAAGACAAAGAATTTTTGGATATAGCTGTTGAAACTTCAAGAAGCAGAATCCCAGTGTATCTTAAATCAAAAGATAATATTATCGGCTATGTCCATATAAAAGATATTTTAAAATTGCGGCAGGAAAATAAAGGACATTTTATAAGGTCTCTTGTTAAAGAGCCGTATTATATAAGCGAAGATCAAAAAGTAAACGAACTGTTGAAAAAATTTCAAAGCGGCAAAACTCATATAGCTTTTGTTAAAGATAAAAATGATAATATAACAGGAATGGTTACGCTTGAAGACGTCTTGGAAGAAGTTGTCGGGGAAATTCTTGACGACTATGATTACGAACTATGATATTAATCGTATTTAAAATCGTTTTTTTCTGCGCTCTATTGCTGATGCTTAGTTTTTTCAGCGGTTCCGAGACCGCTCTTACAAGTTTGTCAGTCGCTTTTTTGAGAAGAACAAAGGAAAAAGGAATAAAATATTCAAAGATTGCGGTTTTTTGGGAAAACCATTCTCAAGAAGTTATAACGGCTATGATTATGGGAATGAATTTGTCCGTTGTAGGAATGAGCGTTATTTTATCATCTCTTGCGGCGGATATTGCCGAGTATTCCAAAATCAATATTAATATTCTGAATTTTTCTTTTCCGGTTCTCTCAATAGTTTTGGCTTTAACAATAGGGAGTATTTTGCCTAAGACCATAGCAAGATATAACTCTGAAAAATGGGGCGTATTTGTTTTGCCTGCGATAATAAGGATTGCGTCGTTTTTTAAAATCCCAATTGGTTTTCTATTAACAATTTCAAACAAAATAATGAAGCTGTTTTTAAGACATAAAGAAAGCAGACATATCAAAGCCGATGAGATAGATTTTTTGTTGTCAGACAAAAATACTTCTCCGCTTTCAGACGAGTCCAGAGAACTTGTAAGCAATATAATGGATTTCAAAAATATGAAAGTATCTCAAGTAATGATACCTGTTTCTGAGATTTTTTCTGTAGATATAGATCTACCCAAAGACGAGATGATTAAAAAAATTATTGACGCAAAGTATTCAAGAGTTCCCGTATATAGCAAAAATATCGGCAATATTATAGGGATACTATATGCAAAAGATTTGGCCGTCGCTTGGCGCAATTCCGACATTATAATTATTGAAGATTTAATACGTTCCGCGTATTTTGCTTCTGAAAACGCGAAAATCAGCAAAGTTCTTAAAGAGTTTAGAACAGGACGGCATCATATCGCTATTGTGGTCGACGAGTTCGGATATACAATAGGTCTTGCTTCAATAGAGGATTTATTGGAAGAGATTGTTGGAGACGTATGGGACGAACATGATTTCAGAGAAAAAACTATAATACCAGCAGGCGACGGACGCATTATACAGGCGTATGAGTCTATAACAAATGTCAATGATGAATTAAATATCGGTATTCCCGAAGGAAACTATTCAACTATTAATGGGTGGATTTTAGAAATGTTTGGAAGAATACCTCAAGATGGCGAGAAAATTAACTGGAATGGTTATTTAATAGAAATTCAAGACGCTGATTCCAAGAAAGTAAAAAAAATAACTTTAAAAAAATGTACTACACAATAAAAGGGCTTGTTTTAAATTCTAAAATACAGGGCGAGCATGACAAACTTATTACAGTTTATTCTTATCAATGGGGAAAGATTCAAGCTATCGTCCCTAGCGCTAAAAAGATAGCTGCAAAACTTTCAGCCGCTACGGAACCTCTTACGGAAAGCGAATTCCATATCTTTAACAGCTGCTTTTCAATAAGACCAAAAATTACTGGCGCTGTTATTATTAACAATAACACGACAATGAAAAGCAATTTTATGCGAAATTTGTACGCTTTATATGCGGCTGAAGTTGGTGACAAATTTGCGCCTTCATATCTTGCAAATACCGAAAAATACGATTTAATAGTAAGGATTTGGGAAATACTTAACGTTTGCAAATACCCAAAAAGAGCTTTAATCGCATTCATTTTACGATTTTTGAAGCTTTCAGGGTATTCATTTTCAGACTATATAAGGAATAACGGGTCGTTTATTGACAAACGCATAGCAATGAATATAAGAAAACTTTCAACTTGTTCCGGATACGATGTGGATTTTATTGAAGAAATAGAAGATGAAAAAATTTGGAATTACGTTGAATCTTATCTAACAAACTATATACGCCGCCCTGCGGTAAGTATATTCTTGCAAAAGATGAATGCCAAATCTTGATACCTAAGCTTGAACTGTGGAATCAATCGCTGGTTTCCAAGTTTCCGATTATAGCTGCGACTAGACCTGCGCCTGCGCCGTTAATTGCCCCCTGTATATGCTCCTGACGCAAGTCCAATTAATGACCCAAAATACGACGATACATCCATCGCCGCGTTAGCATCATAAATAGAAATAGATCCATTTAAAAAATATCTTAATGCAAGTCCTGATAACATTCCTACAACTCCTCCTAATAATGTTCCCATTATTGTTCTTCCTTTTTGCGTTGGCGGGTTGATCATAGAGTCGCTATTTTCACAAACCCCCTTTGTCGGCGTAAGTAGTAACATTAAAACAACTGCTAAACTTAAAATCTTTTTCATATAAATATCCTTATAAAAATTGTCTTTAATATAAATACAATTTATCTTTCATCGCTTTTAATTATTACATCCAAAAATTATGCGAACTTTTTACCCGAATTTATTGGTTGGATAGATGAAAAAAGAGGATTTTTGAGAGTGAAAAAGCTCCAAAAGGAAGGTCTGCTTAGATGAACTTAGGATAAATTTTTTATGCGCGCGTTCTTTCTTTATTTTTGTTAGGAAATAGATATATTTTTATCCTTGAAATAACAAAATAAAAGAATTGCTTGAAAAAGCCTAAGCTATATACTAAACTGTAGACGAAAAATTTCGTTAGAGTCTTTATAATAGAGGCGGATAATGAAAAAAACGATTGTTGTTATTGTTTTCCTATGCGTCTCTTTTATTATTTCAGGTTGTTTGTCTATTGCCCAGAAACGCAAAACTTTAAAAACGACTCCTATGAAAGAAGTAGAATTGAAAGATGTAGAACTAGAATCCGAGCGGAAGCAGTTTTTGCAATTTAGAAAACGTTCTGGATTTTTTCTTAAAAACAGCGTTAAGCTTTCTAACAATATAAATTTCTTTACAGCAAATTCGGCAAGCAAATTTGAAAGTTTGCTCGGCATTGCCAAAACAATATTCAATACCGTTATTTTTCCAGATTTTGGCAAAAATATTCTAATTATTATTGCCGAGAAACCTTCCGTAACCCCGCGCAATATTGCTGTAAATCAAATTTACATGAGAAAAAATGATATTTATGTTGAATATGAAATTAAAGAGCAAGAATCCGACAAAGGTTATTTTGTTCAGAATTTAGGAGTTTTTGAGGTACAAAAGCCTACCGTAGTATTGAACGTATATTTTGTCAATAAGGATAACAAAGCTTTGGTAGTTCCGTTCGGAAGCAGGCACGACAAATCTCCGTCGGATGTTTCAGATATGCTAGCCAATTACACAGGCGTATATAAGGGCGTTTTCCCTGCGGCGCGCAACGGTAAAATATTTACAGAGCTAAATTTAAAGCCGGATTATTCTTATACTTTAAGACAAGAATATTTGTCGGCCGGAGGCAGAGCTTTTGAATCTGCTGGAAAATGGTACCTGTCTGTAGATATAAGCTCTTTTATTTTAAACAAAAATAAAGATTTGATATTTTATTTCATCAATAAAAACGCTATAGAAAAACTTAGCAATACGTGTGAAAGATTAGAATCCGACAACTATGTGCTGAAAAAATGAGGATATGGAATGAAGTTTTCATCTTATGCGAATACGGCAATGGCAGCCGCCGTGTTTCCATATTATTTTAGAAAAGATAGCCAAAGAGTAATGAAAAAATTTTGACGATATAACCCATGAGTCTCAAGGCATTAGAAGACTCGGTTCTGCGGTTTTGGATTTACATTACGTTGCTTGCGGGCGTTTTGAGTTTTTCTGGGAAGAGGGATTAAAGCCTTGGGATATTGCTGCGGGTATCCTAATGGTTAAAGAGGCTGGCGGAACAATTTCAGACTATGACGGCGGTAAAAATCCTCTGTTTAACGGTGCTTTGCTTGCAACAAACAGTTTGGTTATGCATGATAAAATTCTTGGCGTTATAAATGGAAAAAGATAAAAAAAGATACGTTTTTAAAATAATAAAAATTTTGAAAAAAACATATGGAAATATAAAATGCCCTCTAAAGTTTTCAAATCCTTTTGAGCTTTTAACGGCTGTAATATTGTCTGCCCAGTGTACTGATGAAAGAGTGAACAAAATAACGGAAAATCTTTTTAAGAAGTACAAAGATTTGAAGGATTATGCCGAAGCAAACGTATCTGAATTTGAAACTTGTATAAAATCGGCGGGGTTTTTTAGGAACAAAGCCAAAAATATTATAAAGTCTGCCCAAATTGTATTAAGTTTATATGGCGGCGAAGTGCCGCAAACGATGAAAGAGCTTCTTGAGCTTTCGGGTGTCGCAAGAAAGACGGCTAATGTTGTTTTAGGATATGCTTTTGGCAAAACGGAAGGGATTGCTGTTGATACGCACGTTATAAGAATAGCAAACTTGCTTAAACTTACAAAGTATGAAGATCCTGTTAAGATAGAAAAGGATTTAATGGCGGTAGTTCCTAGTAAATATTGGACGGAATTTTCTTTGCTTGTGCAGACTTTGGGAAGAAGGATTTGCAAGGCAAGAAATCCGAGACATGCGGGTTGTCCTTTGAACAAAATTTGTCCTTGCGCAAAAAAGGTTGTTCCGACGGCGTAAGACATTTCTTGAATTTGACAAAAATCGTCGTATTTTTATATCATTTAAGACAAATGCGGTAAATGTCGCGCTATAACTAAAAATTAGAACATTTCAGCTTAAATTCCCGAGGAGGCGTGCTATGACGGTTAAAGTAGGTATCAATGGTTTTGGTCGTATCGGACGTTTGGTTTTTCGCGCAGCTCAGAACAGAAGCGATATTGAAGTTGTGGCTATTAACGACTTGATCAGCGTTGACTATATGGCTTACATGTTAAAGTACGACACTGTTCACGGACAGTTTAAAGGAACCGTTGAAGTAAAAGCGGGCAACTTGGTTGTAAACGGCAAAACAACCCGAGTAACTGCGGAAAAGAACCCTGTTGACTTAAAGTGGGGAGAAATTGGAGCGGAATACGTTGTTGAATCAACGGGCTTGTTCCTTTCAAAAGATAAAGCTCAAGCTCACATTGATGCAGGCGCGAAGTATGTTGTAATGTCTGCTCCTTCAAAAGATGATACTCCGATGTTTGTATGCGGAGTAAACTTGGGTTCTTATAAGAAAGGGATTCCGATTGTTTCTAACGCTTCGTGCACAACAAACTGCTTGGCTCCCGTTGCAAAAGTTTTGAATGATAAATTCGGTATTGTAGATGGATTGATGACGACTGTTCATGCAACCACTGCTACGCAAAAGACTGTAGACGGTCCTTCCGTTAAAGATTGGAGAGGCGGAAGAGCTGCTTCAGGAAACATCATTCCTTCTTCTACGGGCGCTGCAAAAGCGGTAGGAAAAGTAATTCCTGAATTAAACGGAAAATTGACTGGTATGGCGTTCCGTATTCCTACTCTTGATGTTTCAGTTGTAGACCTGACTGTCAACTTGGCAAAGCCTGCCGCATATGACGAAATAAAAGCTGCAATGAAATCAGCTTCAGAAAATGAGCTTAAAGGCATTTTGGGATATACTGAAGACGATGTAGTCTCTTCAGATTTCTTGGGCGATGCGCGTACGTCAATATTTGACGCAAAAGCCGGAATAGCTTTAACTGACAAGTTTGTTAAGGTTGTTTCTTGGTATGACAACGAATGGGGATATTCAAACAAAGTTTTGGAACTTGTTGTCCATATGAAGAAAGTAAACAGCTAATTTGTTTTAAATAAATCAACAATGCCGGCGCTATGTATTACTTGCGTAACTAGTATTGTGAAACAAAAATAATAATAACGATAAGACCGCGCTTGCGCATTGGATTTGCGCCGCGCGTTCTTTGGTCGAACGGAGTCTTAAATGAAAAAGACGCTTGCTGATATTAATGTGAAGGGAAAGAAGGTTTTGGTTAGAGTGGATTATAATGCGCCGCTTGATGCGAATCTTAAAATAACAAATGATAAGAGGATTGTCGCCGCTGTTCCTACGATAGAATACCTTTTGAATGAAGACGCCGCTATAATCCTTATGTCGCATTTAGGAAGACCAAAAGGCAAAGTTGTTCCTGAAATGAGTTTAAAGCCTGTAGCTGTGCGTTTAGGCGAAGTTTTGGGTAAGCCTGTTAAGTTTGTCGGCGGGGATTGCATAAGCGCTGAGTCTAAAAAAGCGGCTGCAGATTTGAAGTCTGGAGAAATACTCTTGCTTGAAAATTTAAGATTTCACCCTGAAGAAGAGGGGAAAAATGCTTCAGGTGAAAAAGATAAAGCGGCAATGGACGCTTTTGCAAAAGAACTTGCTTCAATGGGAGAAGTTTTTGTGCAGGACGCGTTTGGAACCGTTCACAGATTGCACGCTTCCACAGCAGGAATTGTTAAATATGTTAAAGATGCGGCTGCAGGTCTCCTAGTTGAGAAAGAATTGAAGTTCTTAGGCGAAACTCTAGACAATCCTGTAAGACCTTTCTTGGCAATTCTTGGAGGCGCAAAAGTATCTGACAAAATAAGCGTTATAGAAAATCTTTTGGGAAAAGTAGACGCAATTATTATAGGCGGAGCAATGGCTTATACTTTCTTGAAAGCTCAAGGCGTAAGCGCAGGTATTTCTTTGGTTGAGGATGATAAACTTGATTTGGCTCTTGAACTTTTGAAAAAAGCTAAGGAAAGCAAAGTTGATTTTTTGCTTCCCGTAGATCATGTTATAACTAATAAAGTTGATTTTGCGAACAAAGCTGTTCCTTCTGCCGCTAAAGTCGAAAGTACTGTTGACGAGGCTATCCATGAAGGTTTTATGGGCGTAGATATTGGAAGTAAATCAATAGAAAAATTTGCTGAAGTTATTAAGTCTGCAAAGACGATAGTGTGGAATGGACCTTTAGGAATTTTTGAAATAGACGAGTTTTCTAAGGGGACGGTGGCTGTGGCTGAACTTGTGGCGGAAGCAACTGATGGCGGCGCGATATCTGTTGTCGGCGGCGGAGACTCTGTTTCAGCTGTTAAAAAAGCCGGAGTTGACAAAAGAATAAGCCATATTTCTACCGGCGGCGGAGCGTCGTTGGAATTCTTGGAAGGGAAAGAACTTCCAGGTCTAGTCGCTCTTCCGGATAAAGAATAAAAAGATGATTTTTTTGTCGGCGCTTTAATCGGTTCTCATCTTGAGAGCGCTATTAGAGCGACGACGGAACATAAAATAGTTTGACAATTTTAATCTTTTGTTGTATAATACGGCTATTATGAATCTTTTATTCTTTGCTTTTAAGTTTGTTCATTATTCAGTATGTATAGGATTGATTCTTATAGTTCTTCTGCAAGCTGGGAAAAGCGGGGGAATGGCTGGTATTTTTGGCGGTGGCGGTTCCGATCAGATTTTTAATGCGCCTTCTGGCATGGCTTTTATAAAGAAGTTTACGATAGCTATGGCTTGTGTGTTTTTGTTTACATCTCTGATGCTTACAAAACTTTCCACAAATGTAAGCATGATGTCTATCGTAGATCGACTTTCAAATATCCCTTTAAGCGCTCCGGTGGAGCCTATAAGCTAGCGAACGCTGGGGTGGCGGAACTGGCATACGCGCACGTTTGAGGGGCGTGTCCTTAACCGGGATGCGGGTTCAAATCCCGTCCTCAGCAATTTTTGCGGGTGTAGTTCAGCGGTAGAACGTCTCGTTGCCAACGAGAAGGTCGTGGGTTCAAGTCCCATCGCCCGCTTATAATGAATAAAATCAAAACTCCGAGTAAAATCGGTTTTTTCTTTTTATCCGACGCTTACCTCTTTTACCGCCTTGTAGTTCAGTTTGATTATTTCTTTGTTTTCTTTCATACCAAAATACATGACATATGTTTCCGTGCTTTTTTATTGTAACATTATCCCACTCAATTTTTGATGTTTCATTAGAGATATTTTCTAAATTAAACCAAATGGAACTATTCCTTATTCCCCATTGAGATTTAATATTACTATCCTCATATAAATACGTATCGCCTGCGTCATGGTTTAATATTTTAATCTGAAAATCTTTCCCATTAACTTCAACACTTTTAAAGGGAAGAAGATTTGCGAACAGGGTTGACAATTGCAATCCGCGAACTCTGCTGCCGCTTTGATATTTTTATCGTTGACGACTTAGATAAAACGAAAATAACAGAAAGTTTTGACAGCAATCTTTTTGCTTTTATTGACGAGCCATATAAAAATCAAAAAACAATCTACATCAGCTCAAACAAGAGCTTGAAAGATCTCGTGGAAATAAGCGGATTTAACGGCGCGACAGTGCGTAAAATTCAGAATATGACAGATGTTGTAAGGTTCTAATCGCTGTTATATCAGCGATAAAACAGCGATAAACAAAAACGTTTCAGACGAGACCAAGAGTGCTAAAATAATTGCGGTTTTGGGTATTTTGTGTTATAATCTCCTCAAAGTTAAAATTGTGAAAAAAGGGTTGTAAAATGAATTTCAAAAAATTGGTTCAGATTGTTAATTATGTTCTGAGCAAAAACAAGTATGAGTTTAACTATACAAAGCTCATCAAGTTGCTTTACATTGCCGACTGAGAAACTCTTGACAAATACGGGTTTGCAATATCAGAGGATAGCTATTGCTCAATGCAACATGGACCGGTTTTATCAGGTTTATATGACTTAATACGCGAAAAGAGTAAGAACGCTATAGAGCAGGCGGAATGGAACGTTTATTTTTATAGAAATAATTATGACTTGATATCGCGCATTAAGAGCGAATGCTCCTATGACGAATTAAGCGAAGCTGAGCTTGAAATGTTAGATAGGGTTAACAAAAAATATAAGACGCTTTCATACGACAAACTAATTGATAAAGTGCACGAGTTTCCGGAGTGGGACAGTAAGGCAAAAGATTGCTCAACTTCTTATCCATTGGATAAAATAAAAATACTTAAAGCATTAAATAAAAGCAAGAAAGAAATAAATGACATAATTTCTCTTGAAAAAGAGTATGCTGAACGCGACAGAAACTTCAAAGAGAAAGGTTTAATGTAATACCCCCTGTTTCCGGAGGATATAATCAAAGGGACAGCGTTTTGGGATTTAGACAAGTCAACAAAAAGGCATTTGTATTTTGTGATATCCGAGACTGACATAGACGATAAAGTTTTAGTTGTTAATATGACTGACAGTTCTAACTTCCCTGCTTGCATAGATAAATCCTGTGAATTAAAACAAGGCGACACTCCCTGAAGTTATATTACAGGCTTGCAAGAGATCTCAATGCTGCAAAGATTTTTTCTGAAATTAGTAAAAAGGAGTTTATACAAGTGGCGAACTTGTCGCCTTTATTGTTAAAGAAAATTCAAACAGGCGCAAAAAACAGTAAATTTTTACCCGTAAAATTCCAAAAATATTTTAAGTTTTTCTAATATATGCTGCGTTCAAACCGTAACGCTGGCGAATGGGACTTTGCAAAATTAAAAGACTTTAATTTTATAAAAGACATGGGCTTTTCAAGTTTTGAGTTGGACAAAATCTTTGAGAGATTTTACAAAGAAGACGACTTTGACGCATAAAAGAATACGAGAAAATAAAAGAGCCAAAAACAAATCTTTTTTGCCAATTCATACCTCTTTAAGCAAATGTCCTTTTATATCTAATCCTAACTCATTGTTATAATCAGCGTTAATCGATAAGATTAGCGCAGGTTGGCATTGCTTATCAGTCTGTAAAAAACAGTAAATATATGCTGAAAATTGAGCTTACGAGTCGGTTATATATGCCGATTTCAAAAGAATATGTTAACAGAAAGTTTGTGAAACTCACGTGGATATTTTAAGTTTTTAACCAAGGATTCTGTAATCCGTGAAAATCATTTGGCAATTGGTTATTTAATATTATACTAAAATCTATAAACAGAGCGTTTTGTTGGCTTGCTTTTGATAAAGATTGTGCTTTATAATCTGACGGTTTTATAGATGTATTTATTATTGGAGGAGGGGGAGGAACCACTATAATGTTTTTATTGTCTCTTAATATTTTTGCTCTCTTAACAACGGAAACAAAATCACTATCACCTGACAACAAAAAACATTTATCATATTTATCAAGTATAGCATCTTCTATTAAGCGAATAGCATTCACATCAGATTCTTTTTCTTCGTGTCTTTGCAAACAACCAGTTGGAGTTAACAAACATTTAGTGCATTTTTCTCTATTAGTGCATTTTGTTATAGATTTATGTTTGAAGTTGCCTAACACTGTTTCTATATTTAGAAATTGCATGGCAGAGATAAATGTTTGATGCCTTTTGACAGGTTCAGTTCCTCTGAAAAGAGCTAAAGCTGAAAAATATACTATATTAGCATTTGTTTTATCATCATCATCTTTCAAAAAAGATTCTATTAAACTTCTGTAGGTTAACCATTTCACCGGTTTATGAATTTTTTTTGATAGTTATCTAATTTATGGTAATAGTTAAATCCGTCTACTAAAGCTAATATTCTGTTTTTCATAAGTTCCTCACTAAAGAGAGAAAGCCTAACTTTTGTTAGGCTTTCTCGACCCTTAAAAAGGGAGTGTATTGACAATAAATATATAGCCTATTTCAAAATTTTTGTCAAGTTAGTGTAGTATCTCATAACATATTGGACTTTTTGGCATTTAGGAGTTAGTCTTAAATAACTGTCCATCATAGCGGACTAGCTCTGCAATCTTGTTTCAGTTATCCGTCATTGCGGGCTAGACCCGCAATCTCAGATGGTATAGAGATTGCGGCTTTTGCCGTAATGACGATGACAAGTTTAGCATAACTATTTTATAGGAAGTATCTGCGCCCCAATGTCTGTTATTAAATGCAGAGTATGAAACTGGTCTTTACGACTAGTTTTTTTTATTGCCGATATGGTAAAATATTGACGGTTTTAAGATAAAAATTTATGGGGTTTTTAATGTTAACAAAAGTTGCTATAGTAGGCAGACCAAACGTAGGTAAATCTACTCTTTTTAACAGACTTATAGGCAGAAAAAAGGCTATTATACACGAGACTCCCGGAACAACTAGAGACAGAAACGACTATGAAGTTTCGTGGAAAGATAAGAAATTTATCGTTACTGATACTGCAGGTTGGAGTAAAGACGTTTCTGTGTTTTCTGCGGATATGTCTCGCCAGTTAGATATAGCGGTTGAGCAGTCTAATATAATTTTGTTTGTAGTTGACGGGAAAACTGGCATTCACCCTACGGATACTCAAATTGCGCAACAAATAAGGCTTAGCAAAAAGAAAACAATTCTTGTAGTAAATAAAATAGATGCGCAAGCTGAAGAAGTTAAAGGATATGAATTTTACGAGCTTGGTTTTGATGACATAGTTTTTGTGTCCGCAGACCACGGCAGAAGCATACACGATTTGCTTGATAAAGTTTGGGATAATATAAAGTATGACAGAAGAACAAAAAAAACTCAAGAGCTTTTAAAAATTATTTTTGTCGGTAAGCCTAATGTAGGGAAGTCGTCTTTTATCAATTCTGCTACAAAGGAAGAAAGAAGCATAGTCCACGATATGCCAGGCGCCACAAGAGATTCTCTTACGGCGCATGTCCGTGTAAAAGACAAAGAATATATCGTTATAGACACAGCGGGCTTACATAGAGGCGGCAAAACAAAAGATGATATGGAATATCTTTCCACTCTAAGCGCGGATTATGCCATTGAAGATGCTGATGTGGCCGTTTTGGTTGCCGACGCATCGCAAGGCATTGGCGAGACAGAAGTGAAAATAGCAAGACTTTTAATGGAAAAGAATAAACCTGTTATAGTAGCTATAAACAAGTGGGATTTGATAGAAGAAAAAGAAGAAGCTGCAAAATATTTTGAAGAGCAGCTCAGAGAGAGGATGAAATTTATGAGTTGGGCGGATATTATTTTTATATCTGCAAAGACGGGGCAAAGGCTTGAAAGGGTTTTTCAAGAAGCTGAAATAGTTTTTCAACAATATTCAAAACAGTTGACTCAAGAAGAACTTAATGAAGTTATAAGAGACGCTTTAGCAAGAAAGCCCTATACCAGCAAAGGCAAAACTTTGAAGTTAAAAGAGTATGCTCAGGTTGCGGCAAGACCTCCCGTGTTTATCTTTTCTGTTAACGACATGGAACTTGTCCATTTTTCCTACGAGAGATTTCTTGAAAATTGTTTAAGAGACAGATTTGGTTTTCACGGTACGCCTATAGCGTTAAAGTTTAGAAAATACTACAGAAAAAAAATGGAACAATAAAAATGTTAATAAAATTTCTATATTTGATTTTTGCTTATTTATGCGGTTCGCTCCCATTTGCTTATATAATAGCCAAAGCCGTAAAAAAAGTTGACATACGTAAAGTAGGTTCTGGAAATCCGGGAACTACAAACATTTTTAGGTCTATTGGTGCGGGCGCAGGTTTTGCGGTATTCGTTTTGGATACTTTGAAAGGTTTTATTCCTGTTTATTTTGCAATATTTATAGATGATTCTTTTTCATATTCAGTCGCTGTAGCGGCGGGCGCTATAGTCGGGCATGTGTTTACTGTGTTTTTAAATTTTAAAGGCGGCAAAGGCATAGCTACGGAATTTGGAGTATTTTTGGCTTTAATGCCGTTGCCTTGCTTAATTGCTTTTGTTATTTTTGGATTAGTTTTTTTGCTTTGGGGATATGTGGCTTTGGGTTCAATTGTTGCGGTGGTAAGTCTTCCTTTGGCTGCATATTTTTCAGGATACGCAATGGAGACTATTCTTTTTTCTTTCGCGGCTTCATTGCTTAGTATTTATAAACACAGAGCAAACATTAAGAGATTAAAATATGGCGCGGAGAGTAGATTTAAAATATTTAAGAGGAAATAAATGAAAATAACTGTTTTGGGTGCTGGCTCGTGGGGGGCGACTTTAGCCGTTCTTTTGGCTGACAACGGACATAAGGCAACTATTTGGGAGTTTGATGCAAAAAGGGCGGAAGATTTAAATAACAGAAAAATAAAACCGTTTGAAGCTGGCGTTGAATTGCCAAAAGGAATAGCTGTAACTAACATTTTGGAAAGCGTTGAGGCTGCGGAAGCTGTTTTGTTTGCCGTTCCGTCGCACTATATGAGGTCTACGTGCGTTTTGTTAAAAGATAACGATATATCGTTAAAAGACAAACTTATAATGAGCGTTACGAAAGGCGTTGAGAACGGAACTCTTTTAAGAATGTCTGAAGTGATAGAAGATGTTTTTAACGGGGTTTATAACGACATAGCCGTTCTTTCAGGTCCTAGTCATGCCGAAGAAGTCTGCAGGAAAATTCCGACTGTCGTTACGTCGGCTTCTGTAAGTCTTGAAACTGCTGAAAAATGTAGAAATCTTTTTGTGAACGATTATTTCAGAGTTTATACTCAAGACGATATTGTCGGCGTGGAGATAGGCGCGGCGTTAAAAAATGTTTTTGCCGTGGCTTCTGGGATAGTGGACGGTTTAAAATACGGCGACAACACTAAAGCCGCCATAGTTTCAAGAGGTTTGAGAGAACTTGTAAAAATAGGCGTTGTTTTAGGCGGAAAAGAGCAAACTTTTTACGGTTTGTCTGGTCTTGGCGATTTAATGGTTACTTGTTTTTCTAGACATTCAAGAAACAGAGCTGTCGGGCAAGCTGTCGGCGAAGGCATATCGTTGGAAGAAGCGCAAAATAGACTCGGCATGATAGCCGAAGGCGTAAAAAATGCAGTTAGCGCTTATGAGTTGGGCAAAAAACTTAATATAGAACTTCCAATAATAAACGAGGTTTACTACGTTTTGTTTGAAAATAAAAAACCTGTTGACGCAGTAAACGATTTGATGAAAAGAGACGCTAAACAGGAATAGGGCGATAAAAAATGACAAAGAACGATATAGCTGCAGCGTTATCAAAAGTTTTGAGTTCTAAAAAAGAGGCGGATTTAGCTGTCAATAAGGTTTTTGAAGAGATGGCAGTTGCGTTAAAAAATTCGGAAAAAGTAGTAATAACCGGTTTTGGTAGTTTTAATGCCTTTGAAACAAAAACAAAAAACAGCAGAAATCCCAAGACTGGGGAAAAACTTGTAATTGGTCCGATGAAAAAGATAAGGTTTAAGCCGTCAAAAGATTTTTTTGACTAGAGAGGAAATGAATGCCTCAAATTCCGCCTATACCTGACAAAGAGTATTTTTCTATAGGAGAAGCGTCTCAGATAACTCTTGTTCCCAAGCATACGTTGAGATATTGGGAAAATGAGTTCGGTTTATTGCGACCTGTTAGAAAAACTTCGGGGCGCAGGAAGTATCGTAAGGAAGAAGTTGAACTGGTTTTTAAGATTAAAGATTTGCTTTACAATCAAAAGTACAGTATAGAGGGCGCAAAGAAATATTTAATAGGCGATAAACGCAAAAAACGTAAAGATACGCAGAAAAATTTAGAATTTAATTTAGAGAATGTTTCCGACAACGAATTTTTACAAAATATTAAAGATGAGTTGAAACATATTTTAAAATTGCTAAAAAAGTAGTATAATGTCGCGGTTGTAGCGAAAACCCATTAGCGGCATTCTTTCTTTTAGTTGAGCTTTTCCAAAAAGGAATTATGCTAGATCGGGGCGTGGCGCAGTTGGCTAGCGCACTCCCTTGGGGTGGGAGAGGTCGCTGGTTCAAGTCCAGTCGCCCCGATTTCACGAAGGCTTGGAAAAAATCCTTATTTTTCAAGCCTTTTTTATTTGTAGACGACTGATAGATAATTCATGATATATTCAAAATAATTGAAAATAACTCAAAATAACATTACAAGACTAAAATAAGACTAATTTCTGAGGGTTAATAAATCTACGGAATCCTTTAAGTGTTCTTTTGATAAGCGAGCGTATATCATTGTGGTTTTTACATCAGAATGCTCCAATAATGGCTTACGGTGTAAAGATTAATGCCGCCTATCACAAGCCAGCTGGCAAACGTATGCCTGAGCGTATGAAATGAAGCATCTTTAATATTCGCTTTTTTGAAAATTTGTTTGATTGATGTCTGTAATGCAGACATAGACATATCGTCATTTTTATCTTTAAATAAATAATCGCGACCTTTTTTATTTTCAGGAATGTTTTTAATAAGATACTCTTTTAATTCTTTATTGAGTGGAATTGTGCGGAATTCATAGTTTTTTGGAGTAAATCCGTGTTTTGGGTTTACAGATATGGTGTCTTTGCTAAAATCAATATCTTGAACTTGCAAATTAAACACTTCGGACAACCTAAAACCTGTATACAACGAAATCATAATCATTGTTCTTAGTGAGCCTGAGGAAGCTTTTATAAGGTTTTGAGCTTCTTCTTTAGACAAAAAGCGGGGTTGCTTTAGCGGGATTTTTAGAGGTTTAATAGGTTTTGCTGGGTTTTCTGCTATATATACTTCCACTCTGCAGCTTTTGTAAATAAGGCTTTTATTGTGTCTAATTCTCTGTTTACACTTAATGGGGAGAGTGCGAAATGGCGATACACGGGCTGCCTGATGGGGGTAGTATAACTGTTTACGAGCAAGCTGGAGATTCTTCTTGGACAGTCGCAACTACGGATGGGATAACGCTGTTTGTCATTATGTCCAAAGGGGAACTGAAACGCAAGTTAAGGGTTGTAAACGAAAGAATTAAGTTGATTTATAGCGGCGATACGATACCTGAAGGATTAGAGGCTAGATTACATTAAAACATTAGTTATTGAAAGAGGATAACAGTTATGGGCGGACTAGAGATAAGAGGGATTGAGGCAGATAGCGACGGGCATATTATGACAGATAAAGAAGCTCTAATGCAAAAGAAAATAAGAGAGAAATATTCATTAATTGATGAAAGAAGGATAATCAGAAGTAAGGAGAGAGATAAAAAAGCGTTTAAGGAATATGACGATTATGCGGAGAAATGCATAAAGGAAGTAAACGACATGATTTTTGAAAGGAGCAACCCCGGCAGATTTGAGTGGATAAAACATAAAGTTTGGGGATAAAAAAGGACAGCTATGAACGTATCATTTGAGTTGGGGATAGGGATTTTAATCAACTTGATAACGTTGGGGGGGGGGGGACCCTGATAAGATTATAAAGCAGGGGCTTATAGCGGCAGATTTTGTAAAGAACAAGTTAAAAGACAAAGAACACGTATATTTGGAATTTGACAAAAGGAAAAACGCGACCAATACAACAGGCTGCTTGCTTATATTTATGAAGAAGACAAGGAAGAGTTAGAATACATGATTAATTGGTTATTGTTAAAAGAAGGCTATGCGACAGTATTGACGTATTATCCTAATGTTAAATACAAAAACATATTCCAAAAAGCGCAGGAAAGAGGCTAAGAAAAATAAAACAGGCTTTTGGGCTGACAACGAGCTTTAATGATAAATAAATTAAAGACAGCTTTAATTATAATTGCAATAGTTTTTATTGTCAGCTTGCTTTGGCAGAACAAGACAAAGCAGGATAGGCTTGAGAAGTTAATGTTTGAAAAAGGCGTTATGGCTGACAACATAAAAAGTCAGGCAGTGATTATACAGAGATAAGATTGTTTACAAGGAGAAGAAAAATGGAAATAACGCTGGAAATAATAAAGGAAATATACGAAAGCAAGGAACTGGCGGGAGCAGTGAAAGCGATAGAAGTTGTGTTAAAACCAGCGTTAGATACTTGCCGCCCGAAGGGAAAGCGGAAATATCTGTTGATTTAGAAGGCAATACGAATTTGAAGATAAAGAGTTTTAGTCCTGCAGTAAACGGTATCTGTTCGCTTAATAGGTTGAAGGTTGGTATTAGTTCAAGATTTGCATATTGGGGAAGATATGGACTGGGAGTTGGTATTAATCTTTGCTGTAGTTGTAATAACAACAATTATAATACTGTCAAACCGTTTCTTTCGGTAGACCGCAGAATTTCAGATTTTGTCCCGTTTATGAGAAATACGACTGTAGGAATTGTTTACGATGGGGATTTCGTGATTGAATTATCTGTCTTTTTTTGAATCAAAGAGTTCTTCCTGTATCGGTTGTGTCGGTCGCTTTATCAAACATATAGTTTTCATATTGCCAGCTTTTTGGCATTTTAAGTGTTCCGCACGGATTTGGTAAAAGTGAACTTAATAAAGTCTTTGACTTCATTTTGTATCTTTTATGAGCATTGTTGATTAAGTCAATTGCAGGGTTATTGATAGGAGGTAAAACCGATATTATTTTTTCAGGGAAATTTCCTTTTATTGCTTTAATTGGCGGTATTAAATCGCTGTCCGCTGAAACTATTATTGCTTCGTCAAATGTATTCTTTGAGGCATTTTCAAATAAATGTATAGCTAAATTTACATCTGTAAGTTTTTCTTCATGTGCAGTAAATTTTTTTGAACATAATGGGCAAAATTTTGTTTTTGATTTAAATTGTCCGTATATTATTTCAATATTAGTTCTGCATTGAAACAAAAGAGCTTTTATGTAAACTGTCTGTCTTTCGCGGGATTCTGGTTTCCATGAGAGTGCTGTAAAATATTTTATCCCTACAAGTTTCTCAAAAGAGGTATCTATTACAGCGGTTGCACATTGCAAGCAGGTCAAGCCATTTGCAATCATTGAAGCTAGGGTTTGCTTTAGTGCTTCTTTTTATTGAATGGTACAAATTGTATCCATCAATAAAGAACATTTTGCGATTTTTCGGTCGGCACATATACCCCCTCAACAAAAATCCCCAAGCCACTTTCGCAACTCGGGGGAACAGCTAAAGCTATAAACAATAGCTGTGATGATGATAACATGATAATTGTTTTTATTGATTTTGTCAAATTTTAATTAATTTAGGAGAATTATGAAACAAGACTTAGAATTATTATTAAAGAGAACTGCATTTAAAGCAGATTATACGATAGGCAATTGGGATATATTGGCTATGACGAACACAATAATACAGTAGAGAATGTCCATTTTCTTTGCAATACGTTAGGACTTAGTAAAGACGAAACGATTGCTAATGGGAAGTACAAAGTGATAATTAACCTTAGTTATAAGTTCAATAGAGAATTACCGTTATTGCTAGACGTAAGCTATATGTACACAGAGGCAACTGCCCAAAGGGCACGCAAGAGGGTATTCTTGTTGGATTAAACGACAAAGCGGGCTGGGTTAGCAATTCCAGCCAATATGAGCAAAGGATTGTAGATTTGATTAAACAATATAGGGAATGTCGGGTGACGGTTGCATAGCATATCTGATAAAAAAAGATAAATACGTAAAATTTCGCAAAAAGTTCATATTACAATACAATTTATTGATTTCCTAAATCTTAAAATGCTAAAAGCTAAATCAAATGGAAGTTTTTAACTTCTGTAATTTAATTAAAGGAGCAAAGATTTATGAACAAATGTTTTATGTTGTACTTTTGGAATTAGCAACGCTTATGCGGATTGGTGGGGTAGAACTTGGAAAAACATAAAGAGAGAAATAACTAATGCCGTCCAACCTGTTGAAAAACTTATTAACAGGAATCAAAAAGAGATTTTGACGGTGCTAGGATTGATAAAAACAGGACAAGACATAAAGGATTTGAAAGATTTAAAGGATTCGTTGACCAAATAAAGACAAAGAAAATTAAATATAGAGTGACGCATGAAAAATAATGCAGATTATGTATAGCTTTCTATAAAGAACGGTGGCAATACAAGAAGTGATGAGAAAAAGAAAATAGAACGTCCTGAGAAAGAAATATTATAGGGGGTGGTGTAATGAAAATATTTATTAAGATGTTTTTATCTACAGTATTGTTTATATTAGCTTTTACAACAAATATATTTGCTCTAGGTGACATATCTTTGGGTTCAAGGGTGTTTCCGTTGCGCATAAATGGTGTAGACAACATGCTTGTCAATGATGTCAAAGATACTGACGGAGACAGGAACTTGGTAATGGGTGCAATAGGTGCAGAGTATTTTCACGATGTTAAAGGTGGATTTAAAATAGGAGTGGGATTAGAAGATGCTAACACCGGTAGAATGAACTTAAGAATCGGCTAGAAATAAAGACAAATCCCAACGATGTTGATGGAAACTACGAAGTGTCATTAAAATCCGTTATGTTAGGCGGAAGTTACAATGAAAGTATAGGTGATAAAATTGATGTAAATAGTAAATTATTTTTTGGTTCTGGTCGGGCTAATTTTAAATCAGAATTCTCTTTAAAAGAAAATAAAGAAATAGTCGATTCAAAGAAAATCAATGAAAACGCCGATTGTTTTATAGCGGAGTTGTCAGTAGGAGTACGATATTTCTTTACAAAGACAAAGAAATTTGGAGTAGGAGTTGATTTAGGATATAGATACATACCGAAAGTAGTACTGTCAAAAACATAGAATTAAATTCTTCAGGAATAATATCCACATTAGGTTTAATCTACAAAATATAAAAGAAGAAGAGATTAAAAATGAAATACTATCAATATAACTATTGTCGGAGATAAAATGTTCGTTAAAATGTTAACAGGAAAATATGTTGTGAGATACTACAAGGGATTGAAAAATTATTACAAAGTTTAGTATAATAATAGATATAGAATGTATTGGATTTTGGAGTTGTAAGACTAAAATAAGACTATTTGAGGAGAGAAAAATACTGTCGCCCCGACGCTTAAAAATACCGACGACATTGAACTTCTTAAAGCAAAACAACGAGAAGGAATAATAGAGTTCTATAAACAGTATGTAATACAAGCAACAAAACAAGACTATAAAATAAATGGGATTAAAAGATATATGATAACTGCAACAAATATTCAAATTTGGTAAAATCTGAGAGGACAGCGATGACGGAGCGATTAAAAATTATGACTTGGTAGAGATAATTTTTCTCGGCATCGTCGCTTCTTGATCCCATAAAGTCCAATATGTTAGGAACCCTTATAATTTTATTGTTAACTTAGATGTAAATAATTTATTACTTTATAATAGTAGAAATAATAATTTTATAAAACTAGAGAAAAATGTTTATTTTGATTATGTAATAAAAATTAATAAGGATAATATAAATTTAAAAAAAGATAATAATTTTAAAAAGCTCTATGAGTTAGGTTTTTTTGTAAATTATAACCGAGATGAAAGAAATGAAATAATCATTAATTTTGAAAAAAATAAATATTGCTTTGATAGCTTAAATTTAACAGTAGCAATTACGAATGAGTGCAATTTGAGTTGTATTTTTTGTTATGTGAATAAAGAAAAGATACATAAATTATCATTGAGAACTTATAAAAACATTCTTAATTTTATAAAACAATACTATGAGGATTATAAAATTAAGAATTTATTTATAACATGGTCTGGTGGAGAGCCATTAATTGATTTTAATAAAATAATAAAGTTATCAGAAGAAGTTATTGGTTTTTGCCATAAAAATAATATTAAATTTGAGGCAAATATTATAACCAATGCCGTTTTGTTAAATAAGGAAGTTATAAAAAGTTTACAAAAGATAAGTGTTAGTAACATACAAATTTCTATAGAACCAACAGAAGTTTTGGATTCAATAAATAGACCTATTAAAAATACAAATAAATCAAATTTTAATAATACTTATGAAAATATAAAAGACGTAGTCGGATTAATACCAATCGTTTTAAGAATTGCATTATCAAAGAAAAATTTTACCAAAATTGTTAGTTTCGTTGAAAAACTAAAAAGCGATAACTTATTTTTCAATAAAGTAAATTTCGCTTTAGGTCCCTTGCATATTCCTTACTTAAACTCAAATTTAGATTACAGTATTTTAAATGATGTTTTTGATTCTAGCGAATATGCTAAGGCATATTTTGATATTTATGAGGAGTTACTTAAAAAAAATATTATATATCTTACTCCTTATCCATCATTAGATAATGAATGCGGAGCTTATAAAAATAATGTATTCACTATAGATTCAAAGGGATATATTTTTAAGTGTTTTGAAAATGTATTTGATAAGTCGGAATCTATAGGAAATATCAAAAATAAAAAAATAAAATTAACTTACAAGCACACAAATTGGATAAAAAAAGATTTTGATTTTGAAAAACTAGAATGTTACCATTGCAAATTACTGCCTATATGCAAGGGTGGATGTAATATGGTAAGGAGATTTAAAAAAGAAACCAATATAGGAAATTTTTTAGAATTAGGTTGTAATGAGTGGAAATATGAATATGAAAGAGGACTAAAACTATATTATCAAAGTCTTAAAGCAAATGAAAAAAATTAATATTGTATTTAGTCTTTTTAGAAATTATAAAACAGAAGTTTCCCAGTATTTATGTATTGATTTTTTTTTAAAGTTCATCAATATAGTCACTGCTTTTTTTCTGATGATTTT
>JAITND010000002.1 GCA_031290625.1 Endomicrobium sp.
GAAAGCGCAGATTGTAAAAGGAACGGCGACAGATTTATCTTTTATACACAACGAAAGCGTTGATTATATTTATACTGACCCGCCTTATGGCAAAAAGATACCATATCTTGACTTATCGGCAATGTGGAATGCTTGGTTAGACTTAGATGTTACGGAAGACGATTATAAACTAGAAGCTATAGAAGGCGGCTCGCGTCAGAAAAGTAAAGAGGACTATAATAATTTAATGGCGCAAAGTATAAAAGAGATGTATAGAGTGTTAAAGTTTGACAGGTGGCTATCGTTTGTGTTTGCGCATAAGGACCCTGAGTTTTGGCATTTAATAGTAAATACCGCGGAAAGCAGCGGGTTTGAATATGTTGGCGCCGTAGCGCAAAAGAACGGGCATAGTAGTTTTAAGAAAATACAACATCCTTTTACGGTGTTGTCAGGTCAATTGATAATAAATTTTCGCAAAGTTAGGAACCCAAAAACAATATTAAGAGCGAATTTAGGAATGAATGTGGCAGAAATAGTGATACAGACGACAGAGGGAATAATAGCAAAGAACAATGGAGCGAGGTTGGAGCAAATCAATGACGAGTTAATAATAAAAGGATTAGAATTAGGTTTTTTGGATTTGTTAAAGAAGGAATACTCTGATGTTACGCCGGTATTGCTAGAGAAATTTGATTATGATGAAGAAAGTGAGCAGTTTAAAATAAAGAAGGATAACAAATTTCAAACGCATATAGACGTTAAGTTAAGGATAAAGTACTATTTGATCAGTTATTTGCGTAGGATAGAGAGGGATGGAAAAATAGCTACATTTGATGAAATAGTATTGAATATATTGCCATTGCTAAAGAATGGGGCGACGCCGGAAGATCAAACTATTTTAAACGTGTTAGAAGATATAGCGGACAGAGCGTGCAATGACGGTTGGAAACTAAAACAAGGCGGGCAATTATCGCTTGACGGTTTATTGGTGTAAGCGAGTAGTAGCCTTTTAGTTGCTAGGGATGCCGAATCAAGTTTGGCATGACGCTGTGGATATGTCATTCAGACGAAAGGCAGTTCGTCATTGAGGGTACGTTTGTCTTGTAAGCGCGTTCTCGTCATTGCGGACTAGCTCTGCAATCTTGTTTCAGGAGTTCGTCATTGCGGGTCAGACCCGCGATCGAGGGTGTGTCCGTCATTGCGGGCTAGACCCGCAATCTCGCCATTGGTATAGAGCTTCCGGCTTTCGCCGGAATGACGAGAATAAGTTCAAATGTTGATGTGAAATTTGAAGAAGTCGTATGCCTATTTTTTAATATGAGGTTTTATGTGAAAGCGACAAAGACAAAAATAGCTAGTCTTAAAATTTTGATTATCTTGGCTGCATTTGCTTTAGTTGGAACGATAAGCGGTTGCGCTTCCAACCTTACCGGATACTATTCAAAATTGAGAGTCAAAATGGACAGCGGCGATTACGAGTCTGCGGCAAAGTTCGTTGATAAATCGCAGGGCAAGTACGGTTCTAAGAATATTCTTATGTATTATCTGGATTCTGGTATTGTCAACCATTTTGCCAGAGACTACGTCGCAAGCTCAAAAAATTTTGAGCTTGCGAAAAAAAAGTTTCGTGAATATCGGCAAAAAAGCATAAGCGCGGTCGTTAGTTCAATGTTTGTCAATGACAATATAATGCCTTACTATGGCAAAGATTTTGAAAGAGTTTATATTTCTGTTTTTGAAGCGTTGGATTACGCCTTATCAGGACGCGACGACGATGCCGTTGTAGAGGCGCGTCGGCTAGATTCTCTTTTTAAGAATTTTGCCGTTGATTCCAATTATAAAAATTTTTACAGAGATGACGGATTTGTAAGATATTTCGCAGGTCTTATGTATGAAAATGCGGGCTATCTTAACGACGCATATATTTCTTATTCAAAGGCTTTGAAAGCTTATAAAAACGGAATTTCCGGCGCGGTCGTTCCTAAAGACCTTATTGACGATGCGTATACTTCCGCCTTGCTGCTTGGAATGCCTGACAAAGTCGGCGAGATAAAAAAAGATTTTCCTCAGGCAAAAAAGCGGGCTATTCCCGAAAAGTACGGCGAGTGCGTACTTTTTAACTATAACGGTTTTGTCCCTGAAAAAACCGAAACCGTTTTAGAGTTTGCTTTGGGCGATATGTGGGCTTATGTAGACGCAGGAAATGTAGATAGTAAGGACATGGCTGATTTTGATAAAGCAAAATCTATAGGCATATCTGCATTGGCAAAAGATTATGTTAAAGTTGCATTTCCAAGATATAAAGATTTTGACAACAAAATAGTTTCTTTTAGAGTTAAATCAGAAAGTCGTGAAGAAAAAGGAGTTTTGGCTCAAGATTTGGGTAAAACTGCAAAGGCGCGTTTAAAAGACGAGGCGGCAAAGATTTATGCCAAAACTTTGGCAAGAGCCGCGATTAAATATGTTATTGGCAAATCTGTTTCCAAAAGTCTTGGAAGACAAAATGGAGATGCCGTTGAGCGTTTTTCTCAAGGACTTTTCAACGTGTTCAACGCCGCTACGTCGTCGGTTGACAGACGAGCTTGGAATACTTTGCCTGATACAATCCTTATGTCAAGATTTTGTTTGCCTGAAGGCGCGCATACGTTAAAAGTTGATTTTTTAGACGCAAAAGGCAAAGTCGTAGAGTCTCAAGATATTGAAGTCAATATTAAAGCGGGAAAGAAGAATTTTGCTTTTACAAGAAGTTCGGTCATACATTGGAAAAAATAGTTGAGGGAAAAAAATGTATAAAATTGCGCGAAAAAAAGAAATAGGAAATAAAATTCATAATCTTGAAATTTACGCTCCTGAAATTGCAAGAAACGCAAAAGCGGGACAATTTGTAATATTTAGAATTGACGAGAAAGGGGAAAGAGTTCCTTTGACGGTGGCGGGAACTAACCGCCAAGAAGGCTTGGTAAGAATAATTTTTCAAGAAGCGGGCAAAAGCACGGCTCAGTTGGCTTCTCTTTGCGAGGGCGATTCTATTAGAGATTTTGTAGGACCATTGGGACGTCCGACTGTTATAAAACATTATGGCGCAGTCGTGGCTGTCGCCGGAGGCGTGGGGTCGGCAGAGCTTTTACCCGTTATAAAAGAGCTAAAAACGGCAGGAAATAAAGTTATTACAATAGTAGGCGCAAGATGCAAAGATTTACTTATACTTGAAGATGAGCTTAAACAAGAAAGCGACGCTTTGTTTTTTGCTACAAACGACGGGACTTGCGGAATTAAAGGGTTTGTGACGGACGTTTTAAAAGAAGTTATGGATACCCTAGAAGTAAATATAGTTTACGCCATAGGTCCTGTCCCTATGATGAAAGCGGTATCGGAACTTACGAAAGAAAGACATATAAAGACTGTGGCGTCTTTAAATCCTATAATGCTTGACGGCACGGGAATGTGCGGAGCTTGTAGAGTTACAGTAGACGGTAAGACGAAGTTTGCTTGTGTCGACGGACCTGAATTTGACGCTCATTCCGTACATTGGGACGAGCTTGCTTCTCGTTTGAATTCTTTTAAAGATTTAGAGAAAATTTCGTTTGATAATTTTACTGTTGGCAGGGAGTGCAAATGCCGCAAAAAGTAAATATGCCCGAAAGGGATCCGCAAATAAGAAGAAGAGATTTTGAACAGGTTAACGCAGGCTATTGTAAGGAAGAAATGCTTGCTGAAGCAAAAAGATGTTTACAATGCAAGAATCCTATGTGCGCAAAAGGTTGTCCTGTTGAAATAAATATTCCTGGGTTTATTAAACGTCTTGTTGAAGACAACCCGTCGGAAGCAATAAAAGTTTTAAAACAAAAGACTAATCTTCCGGCGGTTTGCGGCAGAGTTTGTCCTCAAGAAAATCAATGTGAAAAATCTTGTATTTTGTCAAAAAAGGACGAGGCTGTTTCCATAGGCAACTTGGAACGTTACGCTGCAGACGCCACAGTAAATATTGAAGACAATATTTCAATTAAAAAAAATGGCGTGAAAGTTGCAGTCATAGGTTCGGGACCCGCAGGTTTAACATGCGGCGGCGATTTGTTAAAACTGGGATATAATGTTACCGTTTATGAGTCTCTTCATGATACTGGCGGTGTTTTGCGTTATGGAATTCCTGAATTTAGGCTTCCAAAAAAAGTTTTAAACGTAGAAATAGAAAAGCTAAAAAAGCTCGGCATGAAAATAGTTCTTAATATTCTTATAGGCAGAACAAAGAATATTAAGGATTTGTTTGATGAAGGGTTTAAAGCGATTTTTGTCGCTGTTGGAGCGGGTCTGCCTATATTTCCTAGAATTCCCGGGGAAAATTTAAACCATATTTATTGTTCCAACGAATTTTTGGCGCGCGTTAATTTAATGCGCGCATTTGATTTCCCCAATTATGACACGCCTGTGTACAGCGGTAAAAACATAGTTATTGTCGGCGGCGGAAACACCGCCATGGATTCCGCTAGGACGGCTGTTCGTCTTGGCGCAACCAGAGTTAAGCTTGTTTATAGAAGGTCCGAAGCTGAAATGCCCGCAAGGCTTGAAGAACGCAGACATGCCAAGGAAGAGGGGGTGGAATTTATAACGCTTACCAAGCCTGTGCGGTTTATTGGCGATGATAATAAAGCCGTCAAGGCTGTCGAGTGCGTCAAAATGCAGCTTGGCGAACCCGACGAGTCGGGCAGAAGTCGCCCTCAGGAAATTGCAGGTTCAAAGTATATGATAGACGCCGATATGGTTGTTTTGGCTTTGGGACTGCGCCCAAACCCCATTTTACCTTCTCTTACTAAAGGATTAAATATAAATTCTCACGGACATATTGTAATTGATGAAAACCATATGACTTCAATCCCGGGAATTTTTGCCGGAGGCGATATTGTCGGCGGCGATACGGTTATTTCGGCAATGGGAATGGGTAAAAAAGCCGCTAAGGCGATAGATAACTATCTTAAAAAATAATACGAGAGAAAACGCGCGATATGAAAGACTTAAAGAAAATAGTTTTAAAATTAGGTTTTGTTAATTTTTTATTTCTGTTATTCATGTCGGCGTACAGATTTATATTTTTTATCCATTTCGGAAAAAGCGTAGATTTACACGTTTTCGGTTTTGATGTTTTTAAAGCGTTTTTTATGGGCGCCAGGCTGGATTTATCGGTTATAGCTTTAGTTAACGCTCCCGCTACGCTTATATTTGTCGTTATTCTTATCTTAGGCAAATCGTCGCTAGTTAAACCGTTTTTTTCATTCGTTAAATGTTACTATTGCATTCTAATCGCTCTGACACTGACACTGTTTTGCGTGGATTTTAACTTCTACTCATATTTTCAGGATCATCTCAATATTTTGGTTTTTGGTTTGTTTGAAGACGATACAATAGCTCTTATCCAAACTTTCTGCCAAAACTACAATTTGTTATTGATAGGCGCTTGCATAACTTTTTTCTTTACAACAGCTTTTTTTGCAAGCAAGTTTATATTAAAATTTAAAGAATATAATTTTAAACTCCCAAACATATTTGTAAGACTTGGGGTTTCTATCTTAAGCGTTGTATTTATTGCCATATCTATAAGAGGAACTTTTGCAATGTACCCTATCGGCGTATATTCAGATGTTTCGTCAAACGTGTTTATTAACCAAACCGCTATCAATTGTTTTTACACTTTACAAAAAGCTTTTGAACACAGAGATATGGAAAGACAAGACCTTGATTATGCGGCAAAAGCCGGGTATAAAAATAATATCAGACAGGCTTTTGCGGATTTTTTAGGTAAAAGCGTCAGCGATATTCCTATGCAAAATCCCGAGCAATCGCTTGTTTTTAAAACTGCCTATAACGCCCAAGCGGAGAAATTAAAGCCTAATGTAGTTTTCATTTTAATGGAAAGTTTCGGCGGTAATTTAATCAAATATAATTCTCCAAAATTTAATGTTTTAGGCGGATTAAAAAAACATTTTGACGAAGATATAGTTTTCTATAACTTTGCATCTGAGGGAAGGATTACAATAGAGACAATAGAGGCTTTGTTTTTAAACATTGTCTTTAAGCCAAGCACTTCTATGCGTATACCTCAGTCCAAATATGTATTTAGAGAGTATCCGTTTGCTTCGGTCGCTC
Source organism: Endomicrobium sp. (assembly GCA_031290625.1). Taxonomy (GTDB): domain Bacteria; phylum Elusimicrobiota; class Endomicrobiia; order Endomicrobiales; family Endomicrobiaceae; genus Endomicrobiellum. The sequence continues at coordinate 6,118 of JAITND010000002.1, forward strand.
CTTACAAGAAAAAAGGATATGACGCGTCCTTTATATATGGGGGTAGTTCTGGCTGGAGAAATATAGGAACGTTTGCGTCAAATTTGGGGTTTAATAAAGTTCTCGCAGAAGGACGTTTAAAGTCAAGTTGGAGCAAGGGGTCTTGGGGCGTTTACGACGAGTATTTATTTAACGCAATTTTTGAAGATTTAACGTCTGGAAGTTGCGGTAAATTTATTTTTGCTTTGACTACTTCAAATCACAGTCCTTATACTCTTCCAGAAAGCTATAAAGTCATGTCTTTGGAAATACCGGATTCTTTAAAAGAAAAGATATACGACGCGGACGAAGCGGGAAAAAGATTTGCAACTTACCAATATGCAAATGAGATGCTTGCTCGTTTTATTGACAGAGTTAAAAATTCAAAATATGCCGACAACACTATAATTGCTGTTACTGGCGACCACAGTTTTAATCTATATCAGATAGACAGTTTGCTAGACAGAGTTAAAGTTCCGTTCTATTTATATATACCTAAATCTTTAAAACCAAAAAATATAGACGCGTCTGTTTTTGGCTCCCATTTGGATATAATGCCCACGCTGTACAATCTTTCTCTTTCAAATGAAAATTATATATCTGAAGGCATAGATTTGTTCTCAAGTAAAGCTAAGGACAATTCAATAGTTTATCAAGAGTTTATTATGGACAAGTCTTGCGCTGTAGAATGGAAATTTTTAGATAACAAAGCGTCGTATTATGTATGGGACAAGAATTATATTCTTAAAGATTCCCAAAAGACGGACGAACATAGAAAGCTTGAAAAACATCTTTTGTCTATGGTTGCAATTTCGGATTATTTAATTAAAAACGGAATTACCCCTTAGCATACTGAAAAATATTCTTTGAAAGCGCAGTAGATGTAGTATGAGTTTAAAGGTTGGAGATATAGATTTAGCGCAACAGAGCGCGAATAATGAATATAGGATTTTAGAGTTAGAAAGGTTGCTAGAGCTTGTTATTGAGCGGAGAACTATAGAGATAACAGGAGAGGAAAGAAGTAGCGTATCTAATGAAGCATTGCTTGCATTAGGAATAACAAGAAAGCAAGAGACAGAAGGCGGTAGTAATGAGCCAAAATGATGTTTTAACATATAGCGTTCGTCCTAGCGAAGAGGTAATTATGCTAACTAAGTCGGAATTAGAAGTAATTGATTATTGAAGAGAAGGATTTAATTTTTCAGAAAAAGACTGTCTTATGAGCGGTAATATTGTCATAGGTATGACGGCAGTTGTCGCAGTTGTTAGAGTTGAAGTTTTTAGGGGTTTGGGGCTTGTGGTAAATCTTATAGTCTTTAGCTCCACAGTCAGGTCAGATTATGCCTTTTGAGTAACGAAGTTTAATGAAGCGGTTAATGACGGCAAGTTCCGTCGGGAATTGTTTGTTGAAACCTAAGAAATTCATTTGCTATTTCCTCTATTTCCTTTCTTTTGCGACTGTATTATAGCAAATAAATGTCAGTACGTCAAGGGATAATTCCGTTTATATTTTACATATCATCATAACCGTCGGCTTTGGCATTCCATATCAAAGCAAACAAGATAACCCCTGAAAAACCAAGAATTATAAGAGCACCTATTGAGTAAGACCAACCAAAAGCGTCGGTAAGAGAACCGAATCCCCAACCTGTAGCTATAACGCTCAAATACCCCCAGAAACCATGAAATCCGCAAGCTGTAGCCGAAACTTTTCTTGTAGCAGTCTTAGATGTGGCAATTGTTCCAAGCGCATGAGCTCCGTATAAAAAGAAACCTGAAAGAATTAAGAAAGATATATATATCCATATTGGAACAGTTGTCATCTTCCAGAACAAAAACATAAAAACTGAAGCTAATGTTATACATATCAAGCAAACTCTATGAGCTTTACCGTCAAAATATTTATCCGTAGCACGACCTGCGGCAAGCACGCCTAAAATACCTGCTATTTCAAAAGAAGCTACTATCCACCCGGCGTGAACAAGAGACAAACCTTTCCACTCTTTTAAAAGAGTAGGTCCCCAATCAAGAATGGCAAAACGTAAAGCGTATACAGGAAAGTTTGCAATAGCCAAAACCCAAATAACTTTATTCTTGAAAACTTTTTTCATCAAAAGCTGTTTATACCCAAATATATTTTTATCGTTAGATTGAACATTTTTCTGCTGTTGTTTATGTTCAAATTCGTCAATTTCAGGAAGTCCTACGTCTTTTGGAGAGTTACGTATAGTAATCCACATCCAAACAACACCAAGTAAGGCTAATACCGCAGGAATATAAAAACACCATCTCCAACCAAAAGAAACAACATAACCGCAGATAATAACAGCTGAAGCTGCGCCTATAGAGTGGGACGTTTGCCAAATAGACATTTTAGTAGCCAGCTGCTTTGGAGGAATCCAATATGCAAGCAAACGCGCTATAGGAGGAAAACCAAAACCTTGGAACAATCCGTTTAAAATCCAGAAAATACCTAAAATTATTAAAGAAGAACTAAAACCAAAAATAAAGTTACAAATAGAACATAAAAGTAAGGCAGATACTAATAAATGACGCGAACTTAATTTGTCGGCAGGAAAACCGCTTAAAAACTTGGAGATTCCATAAATAAGACCATGTGATGTTAAAAAAATTCCTAACTGAGCCTTTGTGATATCTAAATCTGCTTGCAATCCAGGCATTGCCATACTTAAATTTTTACGTACTAGATAAAATATTGCGTATCCTACAATTGTACCCTGCAATATACGATTTTGCCAATACTTAAATTCCCTTTCTGGATTGTTCATCTCCTGCCTCCGCTTTGCCCTATTTTTTAAATGAACCGATATTTACAAGCAGATACTTTTTATTTCTCAGGATAACAAATAATTGATGTTTATTGAACTATACTTGTGAAATGTTTGCAAATTTTATATATTCGGAGTATATTGCGGAAAAGTAAAAAATCGCAGAAAATAGAAAAAATTTATATTAAGTTGTTTTTTATAGAAAAATAACTTTATAAGACGCTTTTTTAGCGGCTTCTAGTAAGTTTTTTATAGTCTAAATTTATATTCAATTCATATTAATATTTATCTTCTGATGTTTATGCGAAATTATAACAAATTACGAATCCGTTGCAACTTATCAATGCGCAAATAAGGAGCTGCAAAAAGAATTTAAGTTTGCGGAATTAGGAAAACAAACAAAAGGGATAATCGCAGAAAATCATATTCAAAGTATTTATATGACGCAATAAGCCGAGTTATATGCGAATCTGAATTGAATGATAAAGTTTTTGATTAAAACAATGCATGAGACGGAACTATCGTTGTAAGTATCGGATGGTTTATAAGGTTTGCAGGCATTAGAAGAAGCCGAGATTTTTGAAATTAACGTATCGCTATCTTTCCCTAATCTCTCTCGCTAAAGGTCATCCTATCCATTATCCGCGGAATCCGCGATGGTATCTACGACGATCTCTGATTTTACAGCGACGGCATCAATGTTCCTATTAGCGTTACCGCCATTACTACTGCCGTTAGCTTCTTGAAACTTTTCCCCTATGAGAGAAAAAACTAATTAAGATGATTTAAGAACCTATTCCTCTTCTTGGCTTGCTCATTGCGGCTGGAGATATGGAAGACCTTTTAACCGGAATAACGGCGGGTTATTCGGACGCGCGCACCCGAACTCCGGCAATGGTCCATGCAATTCCGGGACAGCTCTGTTCTGGCGTCGTGAATCTCTTATTCTAAGTACGTCTCCTCTGTTGACGCCTAAAACGTGCCCAATTGCATATAGAGAAGCTTCGGTTTCCTCTCTCAGTTGCCGAGAGCTATTTATATATATACTGAACATGACTTGCAGCGAATATATAAGTCCCTCAATTGCATCCCTATTTTGATCGCGAATAATACGAGCACGGGAAAGATCCATACTAAGATCCTCTGTTCGCCACATATATATGTTCATGGTAAGAGCGGCAACAGCGACGATAAGTCTGCCAAAAAGAAGTTCTATCTTGTGGTTGCGCGATCAACAGTACGCGTCGCGCGTTTTTCTTTTAACTCTCTGCCAAGTCGTCTCAGACTTCTTGTAAATTCCATCCCCCGCCGCATCCGCAAAAGCTGATTTCATGGGTGAAACCAACAACGCAAATACTAACCGCAAATACTAACAACATACTCGCTACTCTATTCATATATGATCCTTAGTTAAATTCTGTAGGAAAACATCCTACTTGCCAATTGTAGTAAGTATGCGCTACTTTTTCTTTTTTGAGCAACAAGATGTGAAATAATTGTGAACATTTCGCGCAATCTATCAAAATGAATATAGTTTTAATGATTTCTTAATAAAAACTATGCCGCCTATAATATTATTATTTGACCTTCCCGCCGAAAAAGCGGGCAAATAGAAGTTAGTGAAAAATAGAAAAATACAAATTAACGCCTAATGAGTTTTTAAGACAATTGATTCTACAAAATTCTATAAAAATCAGTACGATGGTTTTATATCCAATACGCGCAACTGAGCTGTTTTATTGTCGCTTCTTTCCGTTAAATCTATATTGAAGGCTATATCTAAAAATGTTTCTGATTGAACAAATTTAGCAAGTTTGGACTCGCCCCAAAATATGGCGACCACATTTCTGCTTCCTTTTTGGGAAATTTTAAATTTTAAATGCTCGCCTCTGCTTCCAAAAACAGATATTTCCGTAGGCGTTACTCTTTTTATACAAAATACAGGCTGCAAATTTCCTATACCAAAAGGCTGCATCATTTCTACCTGTCTGTAGTAGTCGACCGTTATGTCTGAAATTCTTAATTCAGTCTCAATTAAAATAGTATTTAAAAACGATGTTTTTTTTAAATTTTTATCTGTATATTCGCATATTCTTTTTATAAATTCATCGCTTTTAGAGTCTTCCAAAGTAAAACCCGCAGCTTGGCTGTGCCCACCGTATTTTATGAGAATATCTTTTACGCTCTCTAAAGCGGCTACAACGTCAAAACCTTCAACCGATCTTACCGCGCCGATAGCTTCTTTTCCATCAGTTATAAACAAAAACACAGGTTTTGCATAACTTTTTACCATCTGAGACGCAACAATACCGGTAACGCCATGGTCAAGATTTGAAGCTTTCACTATCAAAACTTTATCGCTTTCGGGATTGCATTGTTCTTTTAAAAGATGTTTAAACTGTTTGATATTTTCAAATTGAAGGTATCGCCTATTTTCATTCAATTTGATTATTTCCGAATATAATGACTTGGCTTTTAAGACATCTTTTGTCATAAGAAGTTCTACGGAAAGTTTTCCCTTGTGCATACGTCCTGAAGAATTTATTACGGGCGTAACACTCCATGACACTAACTTTGTCGTAATGTTTTCTATTCCTTTTAAAGCAAAAACGTCGTCAAGCAAGAATCCCAGTCCCGGTCTTTTATGAGAATTGTCTTTTATTATCCTTAATCCCTCTCTAACAATAATTCTGTTTTCGTCGCTTAAAGGCATTGAATCAGCGATAATTCCAAGCGCGCACAGATCAAGATTTTCCTCGTAGAAACTTCTTAAAATATCATCATTTGAAATTTTTTCTATGTACGCTTTTTTTAGTTCATCTATATCTTCTGTCGCTATGTCGATAACTGTTACTTTATTTCCTAAAAGAGCGTCTTTTTTAATTAAAAAATCTTTTACTTCGGAACTGTTTACATAAACCTTAAAAGCTTTTCTTAAATCACATTCTACTTCGTATATAGATTTAAAATCAAATTTTTTTATTTCCAAACCATTTTTTAAACTCAGACAGCCGCCTGAAAAATTTTCTCCGTCTTTTTTAGCATAATACAAAACGATATTTTTATCGTATTCTTTAGAAAAACTAAGAGTTAACGCTTGAGCCAACTTTAACGCTACAACGCAGCCAGCTATATGCTTGAAAGGATAATTTGAATTTGCCGTTTTAGGATTTATTATCGCGTAAGCGTTAGGATAGCATTCAGAAGGAGTCTCGTGGTGGTCTGTAAGTATAACGTCCATTCTCAAAGTTTGAGCATACTCAATTTCTTCATTTGAAGATATGCCGCAGTCAACGGTAATTAAAACTTTAACTTTTTCCGACGCATACTTTGAAATAACATCTTTGTTTAAACCATATCCCTCTTCAGCGGGAACATACCACTCTATGTCGCCGCCAAGTTTCCGCACAGTATCAACAATTATATTAACCGAAGTAACGCCGTCGACATCTCTGTCGCCGTAAACTAAAATAAGTTCTTTGTGTTCTAACGCTTTTTTTAACCTTTCAATTGCTTTGGGCATATCATGGAACAAAAAAGGATTGTGCAAACATTCAACGCTGCCATAGATAAATTCCTTTGCTTTTTCTACGGTGTTTATCCCTCTAGCTAGAAGTATTTGGGCTACTTTTGAAACTGACGACGGTAAAGACGAGGCTATTGCGGACGCTTTTGGCGAATCTACTTTAACTTCTTTCCAAATTTTATCCGTATTGCTCATTGTCAAAATCCCTTAGACAGGACAAGTAAATGAAATCGCAATGCGTAAAATTTTTAAATAAAATCATAATAACGCAATAATTCTCTTGCCATAAACTTTTCCTGCCATATTTATATTTTTATCCTCAATGTTAGACAGAATATAAGCGTCTTTTTTTATGTAATAAAAATTTTAACAGTAAAAAAAGTTTTCATATTTATGCCTTTCAATCGCATTTAAATTATAACCCGACGTCTGGGTTTCTGTATATAATCATACTACTATTATTTTTCGTTAGAAATTGAACTTTTAAAGCCGCCGCCGCTTTTCATTTTTGGAAGACCAAAAACATCGGCAACCGTTTGAGAAATATCGGAAAGAATTTTTCTTGTTCCTAAACTAATGTTTCTTTTTAACTTTTTCCGTATACAAGCAAAGGAACGTATTCTCTAGTATGGTCTGTGCGCGGCTTGTAAATCGGATCGCAACCGTGATCCGCCGCGACGATAAGTATATCATTGTCGTTTAACGATTTAATAAGATACGGCGCGGCAAAAAACCGTCAAAATCTTTCAAGCCATTTGCATAAGCTTCAATATTGCGTCCATGCCCCAAAGCATATCAAAATCAACGAGATTTGTAAAAATTAACTTTGTCTTTTGGTTAGGTTGATTTACTTCGTTAAAAGATATGACCAAGAGTATCGGCGCTTTTGTCGTTATATGCGGCGGCGTCGGGAAGTTCCCCGACGCCGCCGCTATTTAATACAATTAAAATAATCCGTTTTGCCATAACTTGCTCTAAAAAAACTAAAAATTATTTTCTTCTTAAAACCTTTTGCGCAGCTTCTGCTATGTTAACGTCTCTCAAACCATATTTAGTCATCAAATCCATAGGATTGCCCGATTCGCCGAAAGTATCGTTTACAGCCACCATTTCCATAGGAACAGGACAATTCTTAACCAATACTTCAGCGACTGCGGAACCAAATCCGCCGTAAATTTGATGCTCTTCAGCAGTTACTATTGCGCCGCACTCTTTAGCTGCAGAAATAATTACTTTTTCATCTATGGGCTTTATTGTATGAATATTTACCACTCTTGCTTTAATTCCTTTTTTCTCTAAAATCTCCGCAGCCATTAAAGCCTCGTAAACCATTGTTCCGCAAGCCATAATAGCGACGTCGTTTCCTTCTCTTAAAACATTAGCCTTGCCTATCTCGAAAGGAGCGCTGTCATTTGTAAATATAGAGGTATTTTCTCTTCCGTATCTTATATAAACAGGTCCATTGGCATAAGCGCTTGATATAACGGCTTTTTTTGTTTCAACTAAGTCGCATGGAGCTATAACTTTCATTCTAGGGAGACATCTCATTATTGCGATTTCTTCTAAAGCTTGATGCGTAGCTCCATCGGGACCAACCATAAGACCCGAGTGCGAACCGCCTATTTTTACATTTAAATCAGAATAACAAATAGTAGTTCTTATTTGTTCCCACGGTCTTCCCGCGGCAAAAACTCCGTATGTAGCCACAAACGGAATAAATCCGGCTACGGCAAGCCCTGCGGCCATGCCAAGCAAATTTGTTTCCGCTACGCCGACATTAAGAAATCTATCGGGAAACATATCTCTAAAAGTATTTATTGCGACAGAAGAAGCCGTATCGGCTCCTAAAACAAAAACCTTAGGATTTTCTTTTCCAAGCTCCGCAAGACCTTCGCCGAAACCAAATCTTGTAGCCTTCTTTCCAAAAACCTCTACCATAACTATCTCCAGTATAAACCGTAGAGTTTATAACTATATTATTTTATTGAAGCGTCAATTTCTTCTAAAGCTTTCCGAACTAATTCTTTTGACGGAACCTTTCCATGCCATTCAGCAAGATTTTCCATATAAGAAACGCCTTTACCTTTAACGGTTTTGGCTATTATCGCCGTGGGCTTGCTTTTAGTTTCTTTAAACTGCGAGTACGCTTTATCAATTTCGGAAAGATTGTGTCCATCTATTTCTAAAACATTCCATCCAAAAGCTCTATATTTATCAGCCAACGGCTCCACATTCATAATATCCTTTGTAGCGCCGTCTATTTGTAAGCCGTTGTTGTCAACTATTGCGCAAAGATTATCCATCTTAAATTGCGACGCGGCCATCGCCGCTTCCCAAACGCTTCCTTCCTGCTGTTCGCCGTCGCCCATTAAAACATAAACTTTATTGTCTTTTTTAGCTTGTTTCATTCCTGCGGCTATTCCTGCGCCTATTGAAAGACCGTATCCTAAAGAACCAGTAGATACTTCTATGCCTGGAAGTTCTTTGTCTTTTGCAGGGTGTCCTTGAAGTCTGCTGCCAGCCTTTCTTAAAGTACATAATTCGTTAGGACTAAAGCATCCAAGCTGAGCTAAAACCGCGTAAACAACAGGGCAAACATGTCCCTTAGACAGCACAAAATAATCTCTGTTTGGATTGTTCGTATCTTTAGGATTAAATTTCATGCGTTTAAAATACAAATCTACTACAAGCTCAACTGCGGACAAACTTCCTCCAGGGTGTCCTGATCCCGCAAGCTCCAACATTTTGATAATATCTTTTCTGATATTTGCAGATATTATTTTTAAGTCTGAAAGCTCCATCGTAAAAACTCCTGTAAGGCTATTTTTTGTCGCTTACTTTTTCTTTAGGCAACGACTTTAAAACAGATTTAACAGCTCCGCTTATTGCAAAATCCTCATCCCAACTTTCATTATTAAACGAATCAGACCATACCGCCCGACCCGTTTCAACGTCAGTCATACGCGCCGAGACGCCTATATTAACGGTATTATTGTACGCCATTGCGTCATAAAGCGGCATACTTCCCCAACGATTTCTTCTGCGGGAATATCTTCCACAATGTCCATAATAATAAACGTTATCTATCCGCTCTTCCCTTACTTTATAAAAAGATGTTACGCTTCCTTCTATAATACAGTCAGCTTTTACTTTAGCATCTAAAACAACGTCATAGCCGTTTGCTAAAAGATTTTGTATAAACGCATTTTGAACAGCGTCGCTGACGCTTCTATATCTTTTTCCTGAAGAAAACCGACCGACCATAATGCTTTTAACCTTTGAAAAATCGTAATCTGGCTTTACAACAGCGTTATTCATAACGCACGATGAAAGACAAAAACTTAATAAGAAACATAATAACGACAAATTTTTCATAATAAGCAAATTTAAACCTTTTTAGACTCGTCGCAAGACAACATAAAAAAAGCAAACGCTATACATACGACAACTTTTCGCAATATAATATTAAGTATTATGATAATTTCGCTATCAACCGCCTATTTGTCGCGCCGTTGTTTTTCAATTTCTTTGATTTTGTCTATTCTTCTTTTATGTCTTTCCTCAAACGGAGTATTTAAAAAAATTTTTATCATATGACAAATCTCATTTACCGTCGCAGTTCTTGAACCTAAACACAATACGTTTGCACAATTATGCTGAGAAGCAAGCCTTGCAGTATCTTCGTTCCAGCAAACAGCGGCTATAATTCCTTTTACTTTGTTTGCTGCGACAGCCATTCCTATGCCAGTGCCGCAAATAAGAACGCCTTTATCAGCTTTTCCATTAGCAACAGATTCTGCAACCTGAACTGCAAAATCCGGATAATCGCAGCATCCTTGACTGCAAAAACCAAAATCTTCCACTTCATAGTCCATATCTTGCAAATATTTTTTTACAATATCTCTTACTTCTGCCGCGGCATGATCGGTGCCAAACGCAAGTTTCTTTATATTATCCATATATTCTCATTATCCGCTAAAAACATATTTAAATTCTTATAACCCTTAATATTTCAAGCGTTATCATAATACAAAATCTTTTATCTTTCAAGATCGTTATTGAAAGATCTTACTTGGAGTATTTTACGAGTTTTGTAAAAGATTCCGCTTCCAAACTTGCTCCTCCTACAAGCCCCCCATCTATGTCAGGCTGTTTCATAAGTTCAGAAACATTTGTAGGATTCACAGAACCGCCGTAGAGAATTCTTACTTTTTGAGAAGCATCTACGTACATTTCGCCATATACTTTTCTTGCAAAAGCATGCGCTTCCTGCGCCTGATCGGGAATTGCAGTTTTCCCCGTTCCAATAGCCCATACAGGCTCATAAGCTATAACTACAATAGCAGCTTGTTCTGCGGTAAGACCTGCCAACCCTTCTTTTAATTGTTTTTCTATAACTTTAAACGTAACGTTTTCTTCTCTTTCTTTAAGAGTTTCGCCTACGCATACAATGGGAATTAAGCCTGCTGCAAGAGCCGCTTTTGTTTTTTTGTTTACAGTCTCATCAGTTTCTCCAAAATACTGTCTGCGTTCAGAATGTCCTATTAAAACATAGGAACAACCTGCATCTTTCACCATAGCTGGGGAAATCTCGCCTGTAAACGCGCCTTTAGACTCCCAAAATAGGTTCTGCGCGCCAATATTGATATTTGAACCCTTGAGTTCATTATTTACAGCGTAAAGAGTCGTAAAAGTAGGGCAAATTAAAACATCTACGTCCGTAACGTCGGAAATAGATCTTTTCAACGCTTTTACTACGCTTATCGCTTCTTCAACGGTTTTGTTCATCTTCCAGTTTCCAGCTATCAACGGCTTTCTCATACAAAAACTCCTTTTACTTAAGGTTCTAAATTCTATATTATTTTGCCGTTGTAATTATACAGATTTACCCATTGCTTTTCAACGCAGTCTTATAAGTAGATAAAGCCTCTGGAAAAATCTCCAAGACCTTCTCTATAGCGCCATTAAACACAGATATGGCAATACCGTAATTTGTCATCGGAATACCTGCTTCTAAAGCTTTATTTAAACGCGCAAGCATGCCTTTTCTGTTTAACGCGCATCCTCCGCAATGTATTATAACTTTATAATCTTTTAAATCTTTAGGATAGTCTTGTCCAGAAACATAATTTACTTCTATATTCTTCTTTGAATATTCTCTTATCCATTTAGGAAATTTGACTCTGCCTATATCATCTGAGCTGGCATGATGAGTACATCCTTCTGAAATCAAAATTTTGTCGCCGTCTTTGAGATTATTCAAAGTCGCTGCTCCTCGCGCCATTTCAACTATATCGGATTTGTCAGCAGCATAAATTATTGAAAAAGTAGTAAGTTTTATATTTTGGGGAGTCTTTGAAGACACTTGCTTAATTGCCTGCGAATCGGTTATCACAAGCGCCGGCTGTTTCTTCAAATTTTGCAAAGATGTTTCATATTCAGTATCTTGAACAGTATAAGAAGCCGCGTGCAAATCCAGCAAATGTCTCACTGTCTGAACTTGCGGCATTATTATCTTGCCTCTAGGAGCGCCTAAATCTATTGGCATAACTAGAACTACCGTATCGTCTTTTTTAATTATATTCCTTAAAGACAAGTAGTTTTCTATGTAGTTGTCAGGCAAAACTTCAATAAGAAATTTCTTTAAAGAATTAAGCAAAGCGTCGCGGTTTCCCGTAACGCTTGAAAATAACAATATGCGTTTTGTATATTTTTTTAAGCTTTCAAAAAACGCTTCGTCAGGTCGGTTCAAATCAATTTTGCTTACCGCTATAATACAAGGAGTTTGTCTCTTCTCCGCTTCTTTTATTATATTTTCTTCAAAATATCCAAACTTTCCAGCTTCGCACATTAAAATCACAATGTCTGAAGAATCAAAAGCTCTTTTGGTTTTTTCTATTCGCGCGGCGCCAAGCAAAGACGTATCGTTAATGCCAGCCGTATCAAAAAGAGTTATATGACCCAAAGGATTAAGCTCCATTTGTTTCCAGACAACGTCGGTTGTAGTGCCCGCAATTTCTGAAACAATGGAAGTTTTTTGGTTTGTCATAAAATTCATCAACGATGATTTTCCGACGTTAGTTCTGCCAAAAATCCCTATTTGAATCGTAAGAGCTTTCACATACGCCTCCGCTAGTCTCCCGTATTTTTAATCGGAGTTATCCTCTAGCATACTGAGAAATATTTTTTGAAAGCATAGTAGATAGAGAAAGTATTTGTAAAATGATAGCATACTACCAAAACAAAAACAAGGAAGAAGTATAAGTTTAATTGTCCCGCCTTTCGTGAAAAGGTCGCCGACTTTTTTAACTTTTGATAGTGCTTTAATTGCGCCAGCGCCCGGTATAACGTTTGCAAACTCGCCGATAGTTTCGCTAACTTTTGCGGCGTCCGGATTTTCTTCTTTATATTTTTTAAGGTATTTCCCAACGGGCTTTATCTTAGATGGCAAGCCAAATAGCGCAGCGTTTGCCGCTGCGGCGAGACCGCCGCCAGTCCTTTTTGTCAACATTTTTACCTTTTCAGGATCTTCTGAAACGTCTTTAACAACTTTAGTTAGCACGATGGGATTTGTACGACGATTTCTCAACGCGCGGGGTAATAATATGACTATTGCGATGAAGTTTTTTACAGTCCCAAACCTTTAAGTTTGCGTAGAGCAATTTTTGCTTTTTTGTGATTAGGATTAAGCCTTAAAGCCAGCTCCCATGAACGTTCTGCTTCATAATACTTTCCTTGAGCATACAGAACAAGTCCTTCCATATACTTATCGTTAGCGGCAAATTCATCATAATCTGCTTTCTCAGTAGCAATTACTTTTGAATTCTCAACATTTTCCACATTTTTTAAAAGTTCAACCACTGCTTTATTTATATATTCTTTGGTTTTATCGTAATATTCAACAGTTTTTGAAAAATTATTTTTAGTCGCAAATTTTTGGAGATTTTCCATTTTCTTTATACAACCGACCCATTTCCTTTCGTCATATTTTTTTATACCCTCTTCATACAACTTTTTAGCCTGCAATGTAAGTTCTAATTCTCTTTTCTCAAGCTCTGCAACTTTAATCTCTGAATCTATTTTATCGCCGTATTCTTTGATTTCTCCATTTTCACCTTTAAAACTTATATATTTTTTCCAATCGTTTAAAGCTTCCTTATACTTTGCATTATAATAGTTAACATAACTTCTCGCGTAAATTAACTTATCAAAATCAACTTCGCCTGCTTGCTCCGCCGTTTTTTTCATCATATTCTTAATTTCTTTATAGAAATATTTTGGAGATTCAAAATTAGGATACGAAGTTAAAATATCGGAAAGAATATCCGACGCCCTAAAATACTCTTTCTTGGAATATAAAGCTTTTGCCGTTTTAAACTTTTCTTGAGCTTCTTTTATATCTTTCTTTTCTTTATCCAGAGCAAGTTGAACTTCTGCGGCAAAATTGTCAGCCCTTTTGACGCCCCATCTATAAGTAACTGAAAGCCTGTTTATTAAATCAATATCGCTAAAATCAACAGCGTAATTCGCCGAAAAAGAACAAAATTCTATTCCTAAACCTGCAGTAAAATGACGCGGATAATATCCGCCTCTAATGCAATATTTATCAGCTATTATGTAAGCCAACCCTCCGTAAATATCTGCAAAACTGTCTTCATATTTTACATCTAAATAAAGATTCATCGTATCTTTTGAGCGAAACCTGTAATATAGAGGAAAAATTAATGCGGAACTTAATCTACATATAACAGGAACATTGTCCGAAGCGTAATCAAGCGTTATTTTTCCAGCAAGAAAATTTTGAACGGATAAGCCAAATTTAATGTCAAAAATATCTTTTACGGGAATATTCTTTGCGATACCGCAGTCAACCGTATACGCGCCGCCTTTCTTGTAATACAAATCACAATACAGATACTTGACGTTTACTCCGTAAGCGATTTCAAAGAAATCTGAAAATCCTGACACTGATAAAACATAATCCCATATGTTTGTTGAAATAATTTTCTCAACGCTGTATATATTTTCTCTTGTTTCTATTTCTCCGCTTGATAAATCTGAAACAGATAATCCAAGAAACATCTTTCGCGTTATTTTTACAGCAGCCGAGACTGAATTATAAGAAGAACCTACAAACAAATTAAATCTTGAAAGGCTTAACGAGTTGTAGCCAAAATATGCCAAAAGAGCAGAATTGTATTGTATAACGGCGGGATCTTTATAAGCTGCAAACGTGCTTTCGCCTGCTCCAAAAGCGGAAACGCTTGGACCGCGCGATAGAAAATGTTTTCTTCTGCCTGACGCTCCGTAAGCTAAATGGAAATTAACTACAATGGCAAATAATGCAATAAGCGCAGTTATTTTATTACCAGTATTCTGCATTTGTCTATTTCTGTTTTATTAACGTATTTCTTTTCAAGAACAGCCAAATATGCGCCGTTGTAGAGTAATCTTCCCGAATTATCTTTCCCGTCGTACCTTATAACATGACTGTTATTGCCTGAAAAAAACGCTCTATCCGATTCCCATACTACATCGCCATATTCAGAATAAATTGTCATCTTGCAAGTTCCATCTTCGCTCATAGGAAAAACAAATTCAGTTTTAATCCTTCTAGCAGGATTAAAGGGATTTGGAGCATTGTATAGTTTTTTAACTATTCCGCCTGTTACAAAAGAAAACATTTCGGTTTCAAGAGAAGCGCCGAACTGATTTATAATTTTCATATACCAATAATATTGTTTTTTATGTTCTAACTTAGGAATGATAAACGTTGAAGAGTTTTTCTCAGGATTAACTTCAGATTTAGAAAGCTTTTCTTTTGACGGATTACAACCTATGTATAGTTCATAGGATAAAGTGTCGGTTTCTTCGCCTTTGGCGACGCTCCAAGAAAAACAAACGTTATCCGGCAAAACCTCAGCTGTATGAAGAGGAGTATTTTTTACAAAATTATAAGGTCTACTAGTAACATGCCACCGACCTTCGGTTTCGTAAAATCCTTTAACATAATACTTATTTGTAGTTATATATTTATATTTGTAACAACCTCTGTTTAAATGTGCTTTGTGAAAATAACTATCATCTTCGGAATCGCTTTTTGCCATAACGTAAGTTTGCGTTGAACCGTCTGGCAAAGTTAACAACAGACAAGGGTATCCGTCGCTTGGAGGGTTATCGCAAACATCGTTGTGCTTTATTTTAAAACACGCTTCTCCTTGCTCGTATAAGGAAAAAGCGTCTTTATTGTGACAGGGAGAAATTAAACAAAAATCTTCGGAAAGTTCGTAATCAAACTCTTCAAAATAATTATTTGATATTTCAATAAAATCTTCGCCTTGATTTTCAGACATAACGGTTCCCGAAACAGGCAAAGAGATGCCGTCGCAGCAAAACCACTTATAGGACATAAAAAAACTGCCGCAATTGTGATCGCGGCAATCCAAAGATAACCCGTATTCATTGGACGAAACGGTGCAATAAACAGTCGAACAAAAAACAATAAGACAAAACAGCGACGAGCAGAATAATCTCTTCATAACAGGAAGCGATCCTCAAGTTCTTATTTAATTGAAAAAATTAACTTAAAATTTTTCTATCGTACCACTTATCTTGCGCAACAAGATTATAAACTGTCTTTTCAACTGAAAACAAAAATTTTTCGTTATTATTACTATAATCCAACTTTTTGTTTAACCCGACTTTCCAATCATATTCAAAAACGCCATTATTATTTATCAAATAAATCTGTTCTCCTTCATAAGATAAAAAAATAAATCTATTTTTATCTTTTGAAAACAGACTCTTTCCTAGAGAAGAATATGGGATATTTATATTAAAAATATCAATAATTGTAGGAACAATATCAAACTGAGATGCAAGAATTTTACTTTTTTCAGGCTTAAAAAGAGATGGGCAATAAATTATTGCCGGTATTTTAAAAATTCTATCTACTTTTGTTTTTTCAAGAGAAGCATTGACGCCGCCAACTCCATAAGCCTGATGGTCAGCACACATTATAAATATTGTGTTATTAAACCATTTTTCTTTTTTTGCTTTATTAAAAAATTCTCCTAAAGAGTAATCGGCATAATAAAGTCTATTTAAATAACCTGTTTTTTCCGTACCGTCTTGCGGATATTTTTCAAACTCTTTTAAGACTGTCTTTGCATAAGGAATATGAGTGGTTGTTGTAAAGTAAAAAGCAAAAAATGGATTTTTAAGTAATCTGATTTTTTCAAAGAAAAATTCAAAACCCTCTAAATCATATCCTTTATTTATTTGTTCGTAGTTATGATTCAAAGGTATGTCTTGCTTTCCGTAAGCTTCTTTAAATCCTAAATAATATGCTAATGCAACACCGTTATCAGACTCTCTTGTATCGCCTTGAACATAAACATTATCATAGCCATTTTTAGCAAGAATAGCTGGTAGCCTCATTGCCCCCACCCCAGAATTTTCAAGCCCAAGTCCGATATAAGACATTCCTTGCACATAAGGCAAACTAAAAAAAATAGACATTAATCCCATTATACTGCGCTGACCGTTAGCATAAAAATTATCAAACATAATAGAATATTTAGCAATGGCGTCAAAGTTCGGGGTTACGCCATAAGAAGTCCCTGAAAATGAATCTATATAATCTTTTTGCCAACTTTCCAAAAGTATAAAAATAACATTGTAATTTTTACCGTTTACATTAAAAGTTATTCTTTGGCGCATCAAGGGATAATTTTCGTTTGGAAAAACTTCTTCGTAAGAATCCAAAAAATTATCTTTGATAGTTTCAAGAGCTTCTTGAAATGGAATATCAATTTCATTATATGTCGTCATAGAGCGTATGCTTATCAAAGAAGTAAAAACGCCATTTAACTTTAATTCTCCAGCAATACGTCCATTTGTATAAGCGTCATTTATTTGAAGAATAACTCTTTGCCAACCACCTCTTACTGCTAAAATAATAAAAATACAAATTAACGCAAGAGCTGTCACATTGAAAATAATTGCTCTATAAGGTTTCTTATATTGCTTATCAACTATTTTGAAAGAAAAATAAAAAATGGCAGAAGCAAACAACAATATGGATAGTGTCGCAAAAATATAATTCCCAAAAGCTAAACTTAAAAAATAATCAAAATGGCTTTTTATAAGAATAGGCTCTGTGGTAAGATGCTTTAAAAATAGTTTAAAGTAAACAACATCTGCAGCAAGTAGAAACCCAAAGAGCAAAACAAAGAGATTTAAAAATGAAATATTAACCTTGAGAAAAATCTTAGAATTAACAGGAATATTAATCAAAAAAAAGAAAAGTCCGCAAAATGTGCAAGTAGGTAAAATGTCAAATCTGAGACTACCTATAAGAAAAGAATCAAGAATGGATAGGATAGATAAGTCTAAAAAGAATGTATTAGAAGATAACAACAGAAAGACCCTAAAAACAAAAAACTCTAACAAAAAAATTAAAAGATATGCACTTGTAAGTTTTAGTCTAAAGAATTTCTCATTTGATAGTCGCAATTTTCAATCCAGTCGTAGAATTTATTTTAGATCAGCGAAAGAAATAATTTCTACATTATTCTCTTTAATTTGATTTTTCAAGTCCGTATTTACACTTTGTGCAAGTTCAAAAGCTCCACTTTTATCCAAAAATGATGGATGTAACATTACTTATCCAATTTCATAATCCTCAGTCAAAATAAATTGATTTGAAAAAACTTGAGAATACTTTAGATTAAGTTCTTTTAAAATAGAAAAAACTCCTGGATGCATCTGTGCATGATGATGGCTGTCAAAATGGCTTGAAGTAAAACCAGCCTTCAAAAACTTATCAAACTGTTTATTTATCGCGACTTTTATCTGTTCTTTCATATAAGACATAACTTTTACAAGTCTTTTAAAAAATCCTTTAGGGACATCCATTAAGAAAATTTGATCTAAATCAATATGTAACCCTGTTTTCAAATTAGGATTTTCTTTAATAATTTTAGCAGTATAATCAAGTGCTCCCCTTTCAGTCATAACAGTAACTTGAAAGTACACCATATTTATAAACAAAAATTATAGCGTCAGTCTTATCTCTATTGCACCCAAAATCATATCCATTAACTTTTTACTCATTTATCTGTTCCACTATACTTTTATTGTTTTTGTATACTTCTCTTTATAAAATTTAGTCAATCTTTTAAAATTTCTTTCACATATAATATATTTATGCAATTGATGTAACATAAACCCGTGTTTTCTGTATTTGTCGTCAAATAAAAGTTTTTTTATTGTATTGCCTTGTCCTTTTAAGACAATAGGAATAATTTTATCCATTATTTCTTTATTAAAATCCGACAAAGGTATAAAATCCGTAGTAAAATCCATACTGCCGTTTTTTGCATTTTCTCCGTCAAACCCAATATGCTCGACTAAACTATTTTTGGGAACCATAAGTCTGACGTCCTTTTTAATTAAAAACTCAGACAATTTGAAATCCATAGAGTTTTGCCTTTCTTTTTGGTTTGCGACAAAACCCTTAAGGAGTTCTTTTGATGTGCATATTCCCGCAAAACCAACGTCTTCCTTATAGATAAACTCTCCGTCAAAATATAAGTCTCTGTGCATATAGGAATTATATAAGCCAAGAAAACCGTCGGTCCTGTTAAAATTATTAAAAATATAGTCTAACGTATCTGGTCTAAGCAGTAAATCCGAATCGCAAATAAACAAAACGTCATCGTTTGTATTTAGAAAGTCTAAAATAATCTGATAAGTATTTCTATTGGATTTTAAATTTTCTTTTCTGTCTATGACTTCAGCATTACGGGTGTTAAATAACTGCCTTAAATAAGTTGAATCAAACTCAATGCTGCAGTCGTTAAAAATTTTTATATCGGTTTTTTCAACATTTGAGCATTCATATAAAGATCTTGCGGTTATTTCTAAGAATTGCTTTCTGTTATATACTGGAATAGCAATCATCAACTTCATATTTAAAACCTCTATAAAATCTTTTGCAAAGCTTTGAAAATATCAACATTGGAAATATTTTCAACGTCGTTACCCAACAATCCGTCTTTTATATCAACGAACAACTGAACGGCATTTGGATTGTTAGGTCCCCATATTCTATCACTTTTTTCATAAGAATTTGAGGAATCCCGATATAAAGCAATAGTTTTTTTATCAAACGTAGCCGCTATATGAACTATTGAAGTATCTGGAGTAATTACAATATCCGCATGTTTTATTAAAGCCGCGCTTTCCAAAATAGCTCCGAATGACGCAATGACGGTTCTGTCATTTTCTAAAGAAATCACTTTCCTTTTATTCTTTTCTTGACACAATATAAAAATACAACAATCAAAACTATTTTCTATAAGATCTATAAGCTTTTTAAGTTTCTTAATGCTCAAACGTCTATGCTTGCTTGCCGAGAAAGGATTTATAACTATCTTGTATTTATGCTTATGATTGTTGATTAAATCTAAAGCGGTATTTTCTTCTTTAGAAGTAAAAGGTATTTCATATTTTAAATTAGGGTTGTCAATTTTTAAAAGATTTAAAATATATTTGTACATCTCTGTGATATGCACTCTAAAAAAATCTTCATTTACAGACAAATCGTAGATTTGATAGGAAGTTTTGTTAAAACCTATCAAAAAGTCTGGAGAAACAATTCTAAGCATTAATAAGCGATTAAAACGAGGATTAAACGGAAAAAAATCTACAGCAAGACTTATATTTTGTTTTCTCAACTTTTTAAAAACAGAAATATCATTAAATAAGCGGCTTCCAACTTCATAAAGCTCGTCGACGTTCTTATTGTACTTAAGGATTTCTTTATTGCTTTTGCAGCAGAGAACGACAATTTTTATGTTTGGATATTTTTTCTTTATTTCTCTATACAAAAAACTTGAAACGACAGTATCGCCAATCTTGCCGTCGGTTCTAAGAAAAAGAACTGATTTGATTGCAGCCATTGTCAACGTTTTATTAGATTTGCCGATTTTTTCACCTAAAACTTTCTTTGCTAAAAAAGTCTTTAACGATTTAATTTTAGTCTGTAATAACTTTAACATATATCAGCCTAGTTATAGGATAGCTAAAAATAGAACAGCCGACGAGAGGACGCGAACCCTCGTCTTATAGCTTATCGTTTTGCAAGCGCTTTGTAAATTTCTCATTACAAAATCAAAGATACAATCAATATGTTTATTATACATAATTCAAATAAAAAAACAATTATTTGTAAAATTTTTTAGTATAATACTTTTTGGTAAAAAGCGGTATTAATATACTTTTCTTTATTGTAACAAGCATTAAGAAGGTCTGGAGAATTGAAATGAAAAAATTAGCTTTAGCTGTGCATATTCTAAAGCGCAACTTGAAGTTTCTAGTCAGTTTTTATTTCCTGTTTTTCTAATCATTATTCTTATATGGATGCTCGATGCAATTTATCTAAAACAAGAAAGATAATTTAGAGAACTCTATAAAGATGCTGTATCTGACCGAATTGAAATTTACGACGTGAATATTAACGGATCTAATTACAAACAAAAGAGATAACGAAAGGAGTTTTTATGAATTTTTATTCGTCAGACGCGCATAAACTAGCAGAAGCATTAACAAAAGCAAGTATTTGCAAGACAAAAAGCGGAAGAGCATTGCTTGATTACAGCGAAGAGGTAATTATGCTAACTAAGTCGGAATTAGAAGTAATTGATTATTGAAGAGAAAGATTTAATTTTTCAGAAAAAGAGCGTCATATGAGAGGTAATATTGTCATAGGTATGACGGCAGGGAATTTGTTAATGAATAAAAGCATATCTGAATTGTCCCCCGCTATGGTAGCGCTGTGTGTGGTCGGAGCAGGGTTATGCGAAAATAGTTTTTAAGCAAAAAGGCAGTTAGAGATTAGGGAATTGAAAGCATTATTTTTATTGTTCATTTTAAAACAGAACTCATTGACGTAGTTTTGTAGGTATTTGGTAGAGATGCGATGGTAAATGCCGTTGGTATGAACGTTGTTTAAGTTAGAGAATTGACACATAGAATGGATTGACAGATAAAGGAATAAAGTTGTTAGCAGTTACTTGACCGCTTTGCGGTCAAGTATGTGTAGTCTGAGAAGTCGTCGGTAATGATTGTAGTATCGTCTTTGCAGACTTTATCAAGTATGTTGAAAAGTTGTTAGCCTGTTAGAGTTTTGCCGTTGGCATTAGGTAAAGCGACAGCAGCATAAACGCGTTTGGAATTGTGTTCTTTAATACCGACAAATAAATATAAAAAACTAATTCAAAAAAGAGTTTCCCGAATGGGAGTATTTTCAAATGATAAACATAAGTAATTAGTCTAGGCAAACTGCTTGAAATAAAAGTAAAAACAGAGTAAACCCTAGGTTTACCTTATTATACTAAGGAAACAACATGAATAGGGCGGAAGCGAAAGAATACATTTTCAAGAGGCAAAGAAAACGGG
>JAITND010000031.1 GCA_031290625.1 Endomicrobium sp.
GTTTCATATTTTACCAGATTATTTGCGCTAAAAGTCGTTTGTCTCGGATCTTCTACAAGAGTTATCTTGATTGATGACGAATTAAATAATACATCAAGCAAATCTAAATCATAGCCAGACAAGTCTTGAAATTCATCTATCATTATGATTAAATCCAAGCCGATGCGTCAATTTTTGCCAAAAGCTTTCGCTTGGCGGAGGTCCATACTCAAACATCGGACTTTCTCCTTTCTCAACGCTTTCAGCTGTAATAATACATTTTCTTACCGAGCGATCGGTTGAGATTTTATAAAATACATCTTTCATAAAATCTTCCAGTACGGACACTAAACCTCTTGCTCCTAACTGTTTTTTGATAGCTTTTTCAGCTATCTTATCTAAAGCTTCTTCCTCAAATTCTAACTCTACGTTATCACAAGCGCATAGCTCTTGATATTGTTTTACCAAACAGTTTTTAGGTTTAGTTAAGATAGTAACTAGATCGGAAGCGCTAAGAGGATCTAGAGTTGAAACAATAGGCATCCTTCCAACGAATTCGGGAAGAAATCCGAACGCTATAAGATCCTCAGTGCTAACTTCGGAAAGAGTCGCATCAGCATTATTTGTTCTTCGCTTTATTATATTCTCAAGACCAACAAAAGCTCCACTGCATACGAAGAGAATATTCGACGTGTTTACTGTTTGTCGAACAGGTAATAATTGATCGCTTAATAGGTCTCTCTCTTTCTCTATACATTCAAAGTGAACATCAGTTCCTTCTAAAGGTTTTAAAAACCTTTTCTGCGCTGGCTTATATTCAGCTAACTTATCTACCTCATCCAAAAAGATAATACCTTTTTCAGCAAGCTTAACGTCGCCGCCAGAGTTTTTTATAAGTCTCTCAAGAATATTTTCTATACTATCACCTCCATACAGAATAGCGATAGAATCTGCAATCACAAAAGGTAAGTTTAAAAATTCTGCCATAGTCTGAGCTAAAAAAGTTTTCCCAGAGCCAGTAGGTCCAAGAATTAAAACATTATTCTTCTGAAGTTTAACGCCATTCTTTGCTGAGATTTTTTTATAATGATTAGACCCGGCGGCAGCCAAAATTTTTTTTGTTTTTGCTTGCCCAGTAACCATTTTATCAAAATGTTTAACAATATTTTCCATAGGTATGGCGGCGGGACTCCGCCTTGTTATAGCATGATAACAGCTTAGATATAAACGTTGAACTTTCCTAATAACATATCGCAATACGCCATGTGAGAAAGCTTTGTTAGCATTGTCAAGCTCAGTCTCCTTAATTCTTTCCACCGATCCTTTATACCAGCCTACAATAGTGCCAATAAAATTAGCGCCAGCCGGTTTAACCGACGAAAACAATAATATTCCCACTAACAACAAACTTACTACTTTTTTCATGTTTAGAAAACAAAGCGTCCTTTTCATAAAATTATTATCCTTTTATTCATTGATGTTGTTAAATATAGCATTTTTAAAAAACTTTTTTGCAAAATTTTTGTGAAAACGTAATTCACTAGAAGAACTGATTTGAAAAAGATTAATCGTAATCTGAGAAAATATTTTCTCTTTTTCCAATTCAGACGGAACATTTTCGATTAACTCAGGGGTAGAATCAAAAGTATTTTTTAGTTGATTAAGCGGCTGCTTATGTAATTTACTTCCTTTCAGCTTTTTTGATACTATATTTTGCCGATGATTATAAGCATGATTTTATAGGCGGTTTTAGTTTTTGTTAAAACTCATAAGATTGCCGCGACATATAAGGGATATAATTATGCCAATGGTTATTGGAGTAATAGTAAGGAAAAGTAAAGATAAACTATATGCCGATGTAGGTTGTTTTGATTTAAAATTGAATGACCAAGTTATAGTTGAAACGGAACATGATTTGTCCGCTGGCGTTATTTTTTTATGTTAAACGTTTTGTTATATTCTTCAAGATATGTTATGTATTGCGCGGCTTTTCTAAATGCGGTGTCTATGTTCATAGCAAAATTAGACCTGCCAAGAGTATTTATAAAACCATAATTTTTTAATACTTTTAAAGGCTGTTTTTGTATCTGGCATAATATAAGACAAATATTTGCCGCGACGCATTTTTTGTAAATTTTATACAGGGCGTGGTATCCGGTTGCATCCATAGCCGGCGCTTTCCTCATTCTAAGTATTATAACTTTACAATCTTGGACCTTTTCTATGTATTCTACAAACATGCTCGCCGCTCCGAAAAAGAAAGGTCCGTTAATTTCATATAAAATTACTCCCGCCATATTTTTTCTGCTTTCAAGTTCGCTTTCGTCAATTCCTTCGTATGCGGCGTCTGACGAAGCGTCGACATTTGCAATGTCAGCCATTCTTTTCATAAACAAGAAAGCCGCCAACACCATGCCTATTTCAATTGCATAAACTAGATCTACAAAAACTGTTAGAGCAAAGGTTGTAAGCATAACTAGAGAATCGCTTAACGGCGCTTTAAATAATTCTTTGAAAACTTCAAAATCCATCATTTTATAAGCTACGGTAAAAAGTATAACTGCAAGCGTTACCATAGGTATGAGAACAATATATTTCATAAATGCAAGCAATATTATAAAAATAAAGATTGCGTGGGCTATTCCGGACAGCGGCGTTCTTCCGCCATTGTTGACGTTTGCGGCGGTTCTCGCTATTGCTCCTGTAGCTGGAATTCCGCCAAAGACGGCAGAGCCTATATTTGCTATTCCTTGAGCTATAAGCTCGGTATTTGATCTATGCTTTTTGCCTATCATTCCGTCGGCTACTACAGCCGATAACAAAGATTCTATGCCCGCAAGTATTGCTATAGTCAAAGCAGGCTGGAATAATTTCTCTATTATTTCAAATTTCAGCGCCGGCATTTGCGGCGAAAAAGCCGCGCTTCTAGTTATATCCCCAAAATGCGAATATATGGTTTCAATGTTCAGCTTTAAAAATTTTACCGAAAGCGTTGAAACGACTAATGCCGCTAAAGGCGCCGGGAACAATTTGAATTTTTTAGGATAATAACGCATAAACAGCAAAATGCCTAATCCCGCGCCAAGCGTTTGAGTATTTATTTTGTCAAAGCTTTTTATATATAGCGCCCATTTGTCAATAAAATTGGGAGGGATAGACGCAAGTCCGAGTCCAAAGAAATCGTTGATTTGCGTTGAAAATAAAACGACTGCAATTCCGCTTGTAAAGCCTATGGTTATAGGATCTGGAATATATCGTATAATTTTGCCAAACTTTAAAAGACCCATTATTATCAAAAGTATTCCAGCCATTGCGGTTGCGGTTATAAGTCCGCTTGTTCCATAGTTTCGTATTATTGCGAAAACTATAACTACAAAAGCTCCAGTAGGACCTCCTATTTGCACGCGACTTCCTCCGAAAAACGAAATAAGAAATCCCGCGATTACGGCGGTTATAAGTCCTTTCCCCGGCATAACTCCGGAAGCGATGCCAAACGCTATAGAAAGCGGAATAGCTACAAAGGCCACTATAAGCCCGGCGTTTATATCTGTAATTATGCGGTTTGCGGTAAATTCTTGAGGACTGTTTTTTAGTAGGGTAAATAATTTCGGTTTAAACATTTGTTAACTAGACCAATTTGATTAAATCATTTTCAATTGAAGACTTAAATTCCTTATAAGGCAAAAGCGAATTCTGCGACCGGTTTCTTTTACCATTTTTTATATGTTTTCAAGTAGAGTATTCTACATAACAAAAACGCTTTCAGCAAGTTTTTAACTTCAAATACGGAAACTTTGAAAAAAAGTTGCATTAAAAGATGCCAGTATATCGTTAAGTTATTTATTAGAATTAACGGCGTTTTAATGCGCTAATGCGCATTAGCGCTAAAATTTTGATATATTAGCCTTAAGTTTTGTCAATAAGATTTGCGGTGTTATAAATGAATAACGTAATATACTTAGGCTTAGGTTCAAATGTCGGAGACAGGGCTGAAAATATAATTTTTGCTTTGTCTGTTTTGCAAAGCGGCGGTTTTGTCGACGTAAAAAAAATCTCATCTTTTTATGAAACGTCTCCAATCGGACCAAAACAAAGAAAATTTTATAATATTGCTGTTAAAGCAAATGCGTCTTTAAATCCGCAAAAGCTGCTTTCTCTTATAAAACAAACTGAAAGCCTTATGGGGCGGAAAAAAACTCCGCATTGGGGACCGCGCGTAATAGACATAGATATTTTGTTTTTTAATAATATTGTTATTGCTGAAAAAAACTTGACGGTCCCTCATAAAGAAGTACAAAACAGGCTTTTTGTATTGTCTCCCCTTAACGAAATTTCTAGAAATTTCATATGCCCGCTTTCAAATAAAAAGATAAACCGTATTTTGGGCGAAAAATTGTTGACACTAAGATGTCAAAAAGTTAAAATCTTACGCTAAAAGACGCTGCCCAAAAAGGCGAGGAATGAATAAAAAAACTGTTGCGACAATCTTAGATAAAAAACATAAATCCGAAAAGATAACGATGCTTACGTGTTACGACTATGTCGCGGCAAGGCTTATTTCTTCGCAAGATATAGATATGCTGCTTGTTGGGGATTCCTTGGGCAACGTAAAGCTTGGATATGAAAATACTCTCTCTGTAACTGTCGACGATATGGTTTATCACGCGAAAGCTGTAAAAAGGGGCAATGCCGGAGCTATGCTTGTTACAGACATGCCGTTTATGTCTTACGAATCAAGCGTTCAAGAAGCTATTAAAAACGCGGGAAGAATTATAAAAGAAGGCGGCGCGGAAGCTGTAAAAATTGAAGGCGGAATAGAGATTGAAGAGCAGGTCAAAGCTATAGTAAACGCTAAAATTCCCGTAGTCGGTCATCTGGGTTTGACGCCTCAGGCGATAAACAAATTCGGCGGATTCAAAGTTCAAGGAAGGACTCAAGAATCTCGCGAGAGGCTTATATCGGATGCAAAAGCGCTTGAAAAAGCCGGAGCGTTTGCAATTGTGCTTGAGGCTGTGCCGGAACATCTCGCCAAAGAAGTAACGGAAACTTTAAATATTCCAACAATAGGCATAGGCGCCGGTCGCTATTGCGACGGACAAGTTTTGGTTGTCGACGATATGTTAGGAATGTTTACGGATTTTACGCCTAAGTTTGTAAAGAAGTATGCCAATCTCGGCGAGATAATAAAAGCGGCGGTTAAGAGTTATGTGGACGAAGTTAAAGAAGGGAAATTCCCGAAGGAAGAAAATACTTACAAATGAAAGTTATAAAGAGATCTTTACAGATGCAAAAAATTGCTTTCAAACATTTAAAAGCAGGCGACGAGATTGGTCTTGTGCCCACCATGGGAGCGTTGCATAACGGGCATATCTCGTTGATAGAAAAATCGGCAAAAAACGACGATATTACAATAGTTTCAATTTTTGTAAATCCTGTTCAGTTTGGACATGGAGAAGATTATTTAAAATACCCGCGTCCGGTAAAAAAAGATTTGGAAATTTGCAAAAAAAACCGCGTTGATTACGCGTTTATACCTTCGGTAAAAGATATGTTCCCGCAAGAGCATAAAGCTTTTGTCGAAGTAAAAACTCTGCAGGACATAATGTGCGGCGCGTTTAGACCCGTTCATTTTAGAGGCGTGGCTACGGTGGTTTCAAAACTGTTCAACATATCTTTCGCCGACAGGGCCTATTTCGGCATGAAAGACTTTCAACAGCTTAAGGTAATAGAGAAAATGGCTAAGGACTTAAATTTCAGGACAAAGATAGTTCCATGTCCGATAGTCAGGGAAAAAAGCGGATTGGCTCTTTCAAGCAGAAATTCTTATTTGAGCGATGAGGAAAAAGCGTTGAGCTTGAATATTTCTAAATCTTTAAAAGAAGCCGCTAAAGAATTTAAAAGCAAGTCTTTAAGCGCGGTTAAAAATAGCGCGATAAGTAAACTTAAAAAAATTCCAAACAGTAAAATTGATTATGCGGAAATTGTTTCGGCGAGCGATTTGTCTCCCGCTTATAGAAATACGAAAAAAGTTGTTTTTGCGGTAGCGGTTTGGGTAGGCAAAACCAGACTAATAGATAGTATACAAATGACAAAATAAGAGTATACAATATGATAAAATCAGATTATTTGGTTATAGGCAGCGGCATAGCGGGGCTTAGTTTTGCTTTAAAGGCGGCAAAATGCGGGGCGGTTTCTTTAATAACAAAAAGGAAACTGCTTGATTCTTGCACGGGTAGGGCGCAGGGCGGCGTCGCCTGCGTTACGGATAAGCTGGATACTTTTGAAGAGCATGCGCGCGATACTCTCGCTTCGGGCGTTGGTCTTTGCAATAAAGATATGGTTAAAAAGATGGTAAAAGAAGCTCCTGAGAGAATAAAAGAGCTTGTGGAACTTGGCGTTAAATTTACAAAGAAAGATGATTTTTCTTTTGAATTTGATTTGGGTTTAGAGGGCGGACACGGCAAGAGAAGAGTTCTTCACGCAGGCGACGTTACAGGCGGAGAGATAGAAAAAATTTTGATAAGCAATATTTCTAAATTAAAAAATATAACCATTTACGAAGAGCATGCCGCTGTTGATTTGATTTTGGACGATAATGGCGTTTGTTCTGGAGCGTATGTCTTAAATAATGAAAACAATGAAGTAGAAGTGTTTCAGGCAAAAGTCGTTGTTTTAGCTTGCGGCGGCGCGGGGAAAACTTATCTGTACACTTCAAACCCTGACGTCGCCACGGGCGACGGTATAGCAATGGCGTACAGAGCTGGCGCCGACATTGCGAATATGGAGTTCGTTCAGTTCCACCCTACGTGTTTATACAACAGTGAGGCTAAGTCTTTTTTGATATCGGAAGCGGTCCGCGGCGAAGGCGCTGTTTTAAGACTTAAAACCGGCGAACGTTTTATGGATAAGTACAGCTCTAAAAAAGAGCTTGCTCCCAGAGACATAGTCGCAAGAGCCATAGATACGGAATTAAAAGCAAGAAGGGAAAACTTTGTTTATTTGGACATTACGTCAAAAAGCAGAGATTTCCTCGTCAGGAGATTTCCCAATATTTATGCAAAATGTCTTGAGTACGGCATAGACATGGCTAAAGATATGGTTCCGGTAATTCCTTCCGCTCATTTTTTTTGCGGGGGCGTAAATATTGACGAACGCGGAAGGACGACTATAGAAAATCTTTATGCTATAGGCGAAACGTCTTATTCGGGAATACACGGAGCCAACAGACTTGCGTCCAATTCCTTACTTGAAGGCATAGTTTATGCCGATAGAGCCTATAAAGATTCTTTGGGGCTATTAAACAAAAAACATTCTAAAATTAACGATAGGGAAAATAAAATCAATAATTCTGCAAAGCCGTCGCAGATTGTATTCATGCAGGAGTGGGAAGAAATCAGGCGGTTGGCGTGGAGTTATTTAGGCATATATCGCTCAAACGAGAAACTTTTAAAAGCTAAGAAGAGAATAAATATTTTGAAAAATGAAATAGACAAACGCTTTGCGGACGCTCCCGTAAGCGTTGACAGCGTTGAGTTGAAAAATATATCATGCGTGTCGGAACTTATATTGCGTTCTGCAATGCTTAGAAAAGAAAGCAGAGGTCTTCACTTTAACGTTGATTATCCCTTTATGTCGTCTGAAGCCTGTAATACAATACTAAACATAAATAGGAAAGAAACGTTTATGCGGCTTGCCGCAGAGGAATAAGCATGGATATAATTAAAATCCGCGGCGCAAGACAGCATAATCTTAAAAATATAAATCTTGATATTCCCAGAAATAAGCTTGTCGTTGTTACGGGCTTGTCTGGGTCTGGCAAATCGTCTCTTGCTTTTGACACTATATATGCGGAAGGTCAAAGAAGATATGTAGAATCTTTATCAGCTTATGCGAGACAATTTCTTGATCTTATGGATAAGCCCGACGCGGATATTATTGAAGGTTTGTCGCCTGCGATTTCAATTGAGCAAAGAAATCCTTCGCATAATCCTCGTTCTACTGTAGGAACGGTTACTGAAATTTACGATTATTTAAGATTGTTATTTGCAAGAGTAGGCGTTCCTCATTGTCCAAAATGCGGTAAAGAGGTAAACCCGCAATCCGCGCAGCAGATAATAGATGAGATTATGAAACTTCCTGAAAACGCTATGATTCATATTTTTGCGCCGCTTATAAAAGGAAGAACGGGAACTTACGAAGAGCTTTTTTCTCGTCTTGCAAAAAGCGGTTACTCGCGGGTAAGAGTTGACGACAATGCTTACATGCTTGACGAAAAAATAGAGTTGGACAGATATAAAAAACATTCCATAGACATAATTATTGACAGAATAAAACTAAATCAAAACTTGCGTTCAAGAGTAGCGGCGTCTATAGAATCAGCTCTTAAAGAATCAAGAGGGATAGTGTCGGTAGCCGTTGTAGAAACCGGTAAAATTGTCTCTGAAAATGTTTACAGCGAACAATATTCGTGCGTTGATTGCGGTATAAGCGTTTCGGAAGTTGAGCCTAGATTATTTTCTTTTAATTCTCCTTTTGGCGCGTGTCCCGAGTGTTTAGGGCTTGGGAACAAAATAGAAATTGACGAAAATTTAGTGGCGCCGGATAAAAACCGCTCGTTAAAACAAGGTGCGATTGTCGCGTGGTCCGAGCCTATAACTACAAGAACTAACAGATGGAAAAACAGTTGGGGCAGTTACTATTGGGAACTTTTGTCCAAAGCCGCGAAAGACAATAAAATACCTTTAAACGTCGCATGGAAAGATTTAACAAGAAAACAGCAGGAAATACTTCTCTTTGGCAAAGACGACTTTGAAGGCGTTGTAACAAACATGCGGCGTCGTCATAGCGAGACGGAATCTGATTTTGTAAGGGAAGAAATTTTTAACAAATATATGGATCAAAAGATTTGTCCGTCTTGTAAAGGCAAAAGGCTTAAAAAAGAAGCTCTTTCAGTTCTTATATATGATAAATCTATTGCAGACATAACTAAAATGTCTGTAGAAAAATCTTTTGATTTCTTTAGCAAGATTAAATTTGGCGGAAAAGACAAAGAAATAAGCAAGACTATTTTAAAAGAGATACGCTTAAGACTGCAGTTTTTAAACAATGTGGGCTTGGGTTATTTAAGTTTAGACAGGGGAAGCGGAACTCTTTCAGGCGGGGAAGCCCAGAGAATACATTTGGCTAAGCAAATAGGCTCGGGTCTTACGGGCGTGTTGTATGTCCTTGACGAGCCGTCTATAGGTCTGCATCAAAGAGACAATGATAAACTTTTGGAAACGTTGATAAAGCTTAGAGATTTAGGAAATACTTTGATTGTCGTTGAACATGATGAAGATACGATGCGCGCCGCAGACTACATAATAGATTTGGGACCGGGAGCCGGAATCCGTGGCGGGCATATAGTGGCTCAAGGCAGTGCCAAAGAAATAATGAAATCAAAAAAATCTTTAACTGGACAATACTTAAGCGGATCTTTGGCAATCCCTGTCCCAAAAAAGAGAAAACAGCTTCTGGACAAGTGGCTTACGGTTGAAGGAGCGCAACAGTTTAACTTAAAGAACTTAAACGTCCGCATTCCGTTGGGTCTTTTTGTTTGCGTAACTGGCGTGTCGGGCAGCGGCAAGTCTACTTTGGTTCATGAAATAATATATAAAAATCTCGCCAAAGAACTTTACGGAGCAAAAGAAGCTCCCGGCAAATTTAAAAGTATGGAAGGTCTTGAGAATATAGACAAAGTTGTAATTGTCGACCAATCGCCTATAGGCAAGACTCCAAGGTCAAACCCCGCGACTTATACAGGCGCGTTTTCAATTATAAGGGATTTATTTGCTCAAGTTCCTGAGTCAAAAGCTAGAGGTTATCAGTCCGGAAGATTTTCTTTTAACGTAAAAGGCGGCAGATGTGAAAATTGCCAGGGAGACGGAACGTTAAAGATAGAAATGCAGTTTCTTCCAGACGTTTACGTAAAATGCGATGCGTGCGGCGGAAGAAGGTTTAATGAAGAAACTTTACAAATAAGATATAAAGGTAAAAATATAGATGAAGTTTTAAATATGACGGTGGAAGAAAGCGTAAAGTTTTTTGAAAATTTTCCTACTTTAAAAAGAATACTTTCAACGCTTGAAGACGTGGGGCTTGGGTACGTCAAGGTTGGTCAGCCGGCGACTACTCTTTCCGGCGGAGAGGCGCAAAGAATAAAACTTGCTTCCGAACTTTCAAAAAGAGCTACGGGAAGAACAATATATGTTCTTGACGAGCCTACTACGGGATTGCATTTTTCAGACGTTGAGAAACTTCTTGAAGTGCTTCAAAGGCTTTCCTACGCGGGAAACGCCGTTCTTGTAATAGAGCATAATCTTGATGTTATTAAAACTGCCGATTGGATAATAGATTTGGGTCCCGAAGGCGGCGAAAGAGGCGGAAAAATTATTGCGCAGGGAACGCCTGAAGAGATAATGAAAAATCCGAAGTCTTTTACGGGACATTATTTAAAAGAACATATAAATCGTAACCGTCGCTAAGTCTTTCATCGTCGTTTCTGTAACGCTTTGGCGGCAATTTCATTAGATGCGTTAATCTTAGTTTTTTGTCGTTATAGCGAAGCGCGAGCGGCAACGAAGCGACTCAGTAAGGAATTATAAGTTGAGATGATAAAATGCTTTTAAATTTGATGGTAAACGCCGTAATATTTTCTATTTTTTATACGTTGATATTTTTGTTAATTTACAAAATAAAAATGCTTAAAATAAAATTTGCGCCGATATTCTTCTTCTCGGCAATTATGTATTTTTTTATCGCTTTTACGCTTAAAAAATATGTCAATGTATGAAAATAAATTCTTCCCCAAATTATAAAGACTTGCTTTTAAAAGATTTAAAAAAGTATATTGAACCTGTTTTTGCCGACTGGTGCGGGCAAATTTTGAATATTTGCAAAGGCAGATACGCCCAAGATGATATTCTGCTTGGAGTCCGAGCGCCTAAACTGCGAACTTTAGCAAAAAAATACGCTAAGTTGGTAAATTTAAAAGAAACTGAAAAATTACTACAAGATAAAATCCACGAACTCAGATTTATTGCATTAGTTATTTTGTCTGAGAAATATAAAAAGTCAGATAATAAATTTAAATCAAAGATAGCAAAATTATATTTAAGAAATTATAAATATATTAACAACTGGGATTTAGTTGATATGTCGGCGCCGCATATATCAGGGCATTATTGGCATAACAATGAGTTGGACAAATTCTGGGAATTTTCCAAATCGGGACATTTGTGGAAAGAAAGAATAGCTATGCTCTCGACCTTTTGTTTTATAAGACAAAACAGATTTTCCGAGACGTTAAAACTTGCTGAAATGTTTTTAAATCATAAACACGATTTAATGCGCAAAGCCGCGGGCTGGATGCTTAGAGAAGTCGGCAAGAGAGATAAGAAAGCGTTGCTTTCTTTTTTAGATAAGCATGCCGGCATTATGCCGCCAATAATGCTTAGATACTCTATTGAAAAACTGCCCGAAGAGCAAAGAAAGTTTTACTTAGAAAAAAGTTCTCATGATTCATAAAAAGTTTAGAACTGGATATTATTTACTCGTTCGCGCGAGTATTATAGCTTAGGATAATGTTATTATGTCAACAGATAAATTAGCGAAGTGGAGCAAAGAAGCGCGGGAATTTTTTAAACTCGCGGAGGATTCAAGCGTTATTTTAGATATTTTTATATCGTATTCTTGCGCCAGCCAGACAGGTGAAGGTTTTGAAGAACTTATAAATTCATTAAATACTAAAGATATAAGCGAAAAAATAAAAAAAGTTAACATTATAGACGCTTCCTATTTGTACAGACACATGATTCCAAAATTTTCTGTCTATTCAAATCCTGAAGTTCCTACAGAATGGTTTTTAAATAATAACAATACAATTGAAAAACTAAATTGCCGGCATGAACTAAAAGCATGGGTAAACGAAATCAACATAGATGCGTTTGATAAATGGTTTAAACAAGTAATGATTGATTATAACGGCGATGAAAATGGAAATGGCGTTGTGCATGAATTCAGAGACCTTGTTATTGCGGAAGCAGCTGTAGCGGCTTATAAAGAAAAAAAAGAGTTAAAGGATTGTGTAAACTTTATGCTTGAAAAATACGCTCACGCTTGCGCATCATTTACCCATCGCCGAAGATGTAAAAGAAATAATAGTCGCGAATGTAAAAATGACTGACCTTTGCAGAAAAATAAAAGAGAAAAATATTGACGTGGCAAAACTTCTGAAAACCTTAGACGAAATTGGTGCAAATCGTCGGGTAAAAAAATGCGGATTTCCACAAAAAGAAAGAGGTTATGCTGATGGGAGCAGGAGCAGAATAATTAGTTTGTCATTGCGGACTTGATCTGCAATCCAATTGAGAGGATGCAAATGAATAGAAACGAAACAACGCGTCAAAGACAAGCCTGAGTATTCATTTTTAGCGTTTTTAGCATGAGAGGAACCAGTGAGAAATTTACCGATAGGAACACAAACATTTGAAGTATTAAGAAATAGTGGAGCTATATATGTGGACAAGACAGAGAGCATATATAACTTGATAGCAAGCGGAAGGATATATTTTCTATCGCGGCCGCGTCGCTTTGGGAAGTCGTTACTTATAAGTACAATAAAGGAACTGTTTAAAGGGAGCAAGGAATTATTTGAAGGCTTGTATATATATGACAAATGGGATTGGGCAAAGAGAAATCCAGTAATACATTTGGATTTTGCAGAGATAGACTATAAAAGCAGTTTGGAGCTTAAAGATTCGTTATTAGATTTTATCAATTCAGTGGCATCTAATCATGGTGTCGCTTTGAGTAACAGCACTTTGTCAAGTAGATTTACACAACTAATAGAACAGTTACATAAGAAAGATGGGAAGCAGGTAGTAATACTTGTAGATGAATACGATAAGCCGTTGATAGATAATCTTAGCAAGGAAGAAATATATTCTGAAGTGAAAAG
>JAITND010000045.1 GCA_031290625.1 Endomicrobium sp.
ACTTAAACTTGCCTATTACGAGTGCATTACTTTAAAACAGGAATATAACGCTTTGGCAAACGCCAATGAAATAGTCTCGGAGCTTTTAAAAAAGTACAAAAAGAATATAAAGCAAAAGCGGCGAAGCTTTTACAACTCAGCCTTTGCAGCTTTCAACGTCATGGAGTTTAATGGGAAGACTTTCATAGGGGGGGGGGGACTCGCTAGAAGCTTCTTATACAAAAGAAAGAACCGATCCCACCGCAATTGTCGACGACGGTAAAAGAGTCGACACTATTACTCAGGATGTAAAGTTTGCTCTTTTAGACGATCTTGGATATTTTGTTGATGCAAAAGAAAGTAAAGTAGGTTTTAATCAGACGACTGCAAATAACGCTAGAACTTTTAAAAAGGAAACAGCTTACAGAAAGAGGAAGTTGGCTTTAATGAAAAGACAAAATTCCCTTTATGAAGTCGCCACTGTCAGTTTGATGGAAGAAGCGTTAAAATACGCCGAAGCTATTTCAGGTTACGCTAGGGCTACCTATCAAAATTACGCTTCGGTAACTGAAATGGAAAGATTAACATTGATGCCTTTGAGATAACAGGAGGAACAAAAATTGGAAAAGTTTAAATACTACCTCTACCTTATCGTTGATAAAATTAGTCTTTACATTGAACGCGAAAAAAACAAGTCTCCGCAAAAATTTAAGAAAAAGCTTTACATAATAGGCGTGTCTTTGCTTGTTGTTGTCGTAAGCGTATCTTCATATTTTGTTCTTGTTAAAAAAGTTAAACAAGAAAACCGCGAACATGGAATGATACAAGTAAAGGTAATTAGCGTGAAAAAACAGGACTTTACTGAAAAATATACAGTTATGGGTTCAATTAAAGGCGCTATTGAAAACGATCTTCGGTTCCAGATAGAAGGTTATCTTAAGCAATATAATTTTAAAGAAGGATATAAAATCGCAAGCGGCCAGGTCGTTTGTTTTTTAGACGCTAAGGATACCATGACTAAAGTTGATTATGCTCGCGGCAGATACAAAAGCGAACGGGCGGCGTATTTGTCTGCTAAAGAAAAATATAAAGTATATGAAGAAATGTTTAAGATGAAAGCTTTGGCGGAAAGCAAACTCCTTGAAGCCAAGTTTGAGATAGAGTCTGCGGAATTGCGTGCGAAATCTGCTCGGTCGGAACTTGAACTCGCCCAGTTGAATTTGCAAAAGACTAATCTTATGGCGCCAAGCGATGGTATTCTTGCCGAGATTATAATAAAGCCCGGCGAATACGTTACGTCGCAAGACGTGGTGTGTAAGTTTATAAGCGATCAGGGGACAAATTTTGAGGTTGATATACCTGAAAAAGATGTTTTGAAAATGTCAGTCGGGCAGAAAGTAGCTATTTATAGCGATTCATATCCCGATAAAGAATTTAAAGGTACGCTTGTTGAAATTGCTCCCGTTGTAAAAGAAAGAACAAGAACTGCGACTGTAAAAATAAATGTTGAAAATAGCGAAGGGTTTTTGCGCTCTGGAATGTTTGCAAGAGGAATAATTTTTGTAAGAGAGCTGCATAACGTTGTTTTAGTTCCGACAGATAGCATAATTTCTTTAAACGATACTACGTTTCTTGCGCCCGTTGTTTCGCCCGACGTTAATCCAACGGAGGGCGTCATACAAATGAAACCTTGCGGCGTAGGCGAGAAGGTGGGTGAGGAAACTATAGTTTTGTCGGGTCTTGATTTAGGCGAACTTTTAGTTGTTGAAACTCAAGGGCAGCTTTCTGACGGCGTGGAAGTTAAATTCCAAGAGCTTAATGAAGACGATATTTCTATACCGTTACAATAAGATAGGTTTATCTTAAATATGATTATTGATATAGGTATAAAAAAGCCGGTAACTACATTTGATGATAGTTACAGCATTGATCATGTTTTCGTCAATTATGGCGGTTAAGATTCCAGTTGAATTGAATCCTAACTTCAAGTCCGGTACGGTAAGCGTTGTTACAAGACTTCGCGGAGGCATTGCCTCGGCGGAAGTTGAAAAATATGTAACAAGGACTTTGGAAGAAGTTTTTCCGAACTTAACGGTCTTAAAGAAATGATTTCTTCCTCAAAAGAGTCAGAATCCAATATAATGTTAACCTTTCACCACGGCGTAAATACCGACTTTATAGTCGTGGACATACGCGCGAAACTTGCCATTGTTCGTCATCTGCTTCCAAAAGAAACGGAAAAACCTATAATAGCCAAATTTGAACAATCAGACGCGCCTATAATCATTGTTTCTTTAAGTTCTCATAAGTTTTCAACTGAAGAACTTAGAGATGTGGCGGAAAAAAGCGTTAAAGAAAAACTTATGAGAGTTTCCGGAGTGGCTAACGTTGAAATTGGCGGCGGACGAGAAAGAAAACTTCTAATAGACATAGACAACTCAAAACTTATAGCTTACAATCTTCCTATTCTTGACGTCGTTCAAAAAATAAACTTGTCAAACGTTTCAATATCTGCGGGGAAATATAGACGAAGCAAAAAACAGTTATGTAATAAGAGCCGCAGGCGAATATAACGACGTTGAAGAAATTGCAAATACGGGCGTAGCCATTACTCCGTCGGGATCGGTAATAAGGATAAAAGACGTCGCTACCGTAAAAGATTCTTTTTATGAGCCGACGTCATTTTCAAGGCTTAACGTTCAATCGGTGGTATCTATGTATATTCAAAAAGAAACTGCGGCAAATGCTATAGGCACGGCGAAAGAAGTTGTTGGAGTTATAAATAAATTAAGATACGAAATAGACTCCGAAATAGCGTTAACTATTGTAAAAAATGACGCGGATTACATAAATAAAGCTATTTATTCTCTATGCGAAGCGCTTGTTATCGGAGCGATTTTGCTTGCGGGAATTTTGTTTTTGTTTATGAAAAATATCAGGAATGTTATAATAGTCGCCACGACGCTTCCGTTAAGTCTTTTAATATCCGTTTTGTTGATGTATTTTACAAAACAGACTTTTAACGTTATGACGTTGAGCGGTCTTGCCATGGGTATGGCTAACGTTATGGATAATGCCATAGTGGTAATAGAAAACATATCTTTTCGCCATCATAGAGGAACGCGCAAAACAAAGCATATTTTAAAAAGCAGAGATTCTGAATTTATGGACGCGGGCGATGAAAATACTTTTAGAATAGGAATACAATTTCCTCCGGCTACGCGTATAGAAATTTCCAATGAGATAGTTAAAAAGATGGAAACGAAGCTTATGTCTTTTAAAGAACTATCTGCGGAGAGGCGCAAATGGAGAGGTTACAATGGCAGCGAAAATATTTCCGTAGGCATTTATCAGCAGTCTGGGTCAAATTTAATAAATTTGTCAAAAGAAGTTCGGAAAAAACTTAAGGATATTAAAGAAAAGATACAGGAAGACGTTGACATAAAAATTACTTCGGACCAGTCCGAATTTATTAAAGAATCTTTGCTTAACTTATATTCAAACGGCATACAGGGAATATTGCTTTCTTTTATTTTGCTTTATTTCTTTATGAAAAGTTTTATGGCGTCTACAATAATAAACATAGCTATACCCGTAGCTCTTTGCGGCACTTTGAGCCTTATGTATTTTGGAGATATTTCTCTTAACACTATGTCCCTTGGCGGACTTACCGTGGGTATAGGTATGGTGGTTGATAACTCTAAATGTAGTTCTTGAAAATATATTGACGGAGTTTCATAGGCTCAAAAGCATTCCAAAAAAAGAAAGAATTTATGCCGCTACCGGCAGTTTGATTGCGCCGATCATGAGTTCTACTTTAACGTCGGTCGCTATATTCATTCCTTTTGTTTTTGTGGCGGGTATGATAGGACAGCTTTTTAAACAATTGTCGGTAACTATTACTTTTTCTCTCGCGGCATCAATTTTTGCGGCGATTTTCCTTGTTCCTCGCCTTGCGTTGACTGCGGATTTGTCAAAGCAATCTATTACGGCCGGCATGGATAGTATAAATAAGTATGCGGAGCATATGTTAGAAATTCAGGAACGGCTTTAGGAAATAAGGATCTGCAAAAATCGGACAAACGGATTCAAGTTACAGCGATAAAGATGCTAAAGTAGAAGCTAAATTTGATATCAACGGAACGTATTATGGGGGACATATAGGTTGCGGGTATGTCGCTAAAACGACTTGTTCATTCTTGTCAGTGACAAAACGTTATAAAAATTGTATAATTACAAAAGGAAAAAACGACCTGTTGTGAAGGTCGTTTTTTGATAAACAGGATAAAGTATGAAAAGAAACGATGTAAGAAATGTTGCAATCATAGCCCACGTTGACCATGGTAAAACTACAATAGTTGATTCTTTGCTAAAGTTTTCCGGACAGTTTACCGTTAAAAGCGACGAAGCGCAAGACATGGTTTTGGATTCCAATCCTCTTGAAAGGGAAAGAGGCATTACGATTCTTGCAAAATGCGCTTCAGTAAATTACAGAGGAAACGCCATAAACATAGTGGATACTCCCGGACACGCGGACTTTGGCAGCGAAGTTGAAAGAGCGTTGAAGATGGTAGACGGCGCCATGCTTATGGTCGACGCTGTTGAAGGTCCTATGCCTCAAACAAGATTTGTCTTGAGAAAAGCATTGGCATTGGGATTAAAACCTATTGTAGTTATAAACAAAATGGACAGACCAAACGCAACGCCGAGCGCAGTAGCGGACGATGTTTTTGATTTGTTTATTAAACTTGGCGCTACTGACGAACAGCTTGACTTTCCTATACTCTACGCTTCTGGTCGTGAAGGTTGGGCAAGCGCGGATATGGACGTAAAAGGCAAAGATATAGAGCCTTTGTTTACGACAATTATGTCGCATGTCCCGCCGCCCGCCGCCGATGAAAATAAACCGTTGCAAATGCAGATAACGATGTTGGATTACAATAATTTCTTAGGAAGCGTTGGTATAGGAAGAATTTTAAACGGTTTTGTTAAAAAGGGTCGGACCATAGCTCTTGTAAACGACAAAAATATTGATTCTCCAAAAATTACAAAAGCTATTCGCATAGATAAATTCTACGGGCTTGGCAAGCAAGAAGTTGAAGAAGCAAAAGCCGGAGATATAGTTTCTATAGCGGGTCTTGAAGGCGTTGAAGTCGGCGATACTGCGTGCGGTATTGATAATATGTTACCGTTGCCTCGTCTTTCTATAGACGAGCCGACCGTTTCAATGAACTTTCTCGTAAATGATTCTCCTTTTACGGGTCGCGAAGGAAAGTTTTTGACAAGCAGACACATAAAAGCAAGACTTGAAAAAGAAGCGCAAACAAATGTGGGATTAAGAATAGAAACGCTTGAAGGTGAAGGCAGATTTAAAGTTTCAGGAAGAGGGGAGCTGCATTTAACTGTTTTAATTGAAACAATGCGCCGCG
This sequence comes from Endomicrobium sp., assembly GCA_031290625.1. Classification (GTDB taxonomy): domain Bacteria; phylum Elusimicrobiota; class Endomicrobiia; order Endomicrobiales; family Endomicrobiaceae; genus Endomicrobiellum. The sequence continues at coordinate 5,409 of JAITND010000045.1, forward strand.
AAGGATTTGAACTTTCCGTTTCTTCGCCAGAAGTTATCTATAAAGAAATAGACGGCAAAGTATGCGAGCCTATGGAATTTCTTACTTTAGACATAGAAAGCCAATATCAGGGAGCTGTTTTTGAGCTTGTAGGGAAACGTTCTGCAAAGCTTGAAAATATGGTAAGCGAAAGCGAAAATAGAATACGTCTTGAATATATAATTCCTTCAAGATCTCTAATAGGTTTCAAAAATGAGTTTTTAACAAATACCAGAGGTCAAGGCATAATGCATCATAGTTTTTACGACTATATGCCTAAAGTCAATGTTGCGGATTTAAGAACAAACGGCGTGTTTATAGCTAAAGAGCAAGGCAAGACTACAGCTTATGCGTTAGACAATCTTCAAATTAGCGGTCGGCTTTTTGTAGGACCGGGAGTTGAAGTTTACGAAGGTATGATAGTAGGGCGGAACTCAAGAGAAAACGATTTAGTCGTAAATCCGTGCAAACTTAAAAAGCTGAGCAATATGAGAAGCAAAAGCGCCGACGATGCTCCTATGCTTGCGCCTCCAAGAATTATGAATCTTGAACAAGCCGTGGAATATATTGCTCCTGATGAACTTGTGGAAGTAACTCCGAGTTCCGCGCGTTTGAGAAAAAAGATTTTGAATCATTTGTTAAGGAAACGTTCTTCGCAAAACGAAGCCGAAGAATAGATTTTACTAACTATTGTAAAAAGAAAAACTCTGACAGGTTCTGAAATTCAGAACCTGATTGGGCGTTTACTCTTTTGCCGTAATGATTATATAACGCTATGCATCTAGAATCGGAACTATAACCCGTTGCGGATCCCGGAACCATAGGCTGATTCTAAACTGGATTCTGATTATCATTAATCAACGCCAACACAGCATTCCGAAGCCAAAAGGAAATACCTCTAGCCGGACGGATAACATACATTTGCATGAACTGGTTGTAGATAGGGATACCAGTCCTTTCCGCATCCCATATCGTATCCTGAAGTCGTCCAACCAGTCTCGGATCGTGTTCTATTTCCGGAACCGCATCAGCTTCAGGCGCAACAGACCTTCTTCTCTCCTTATATATCTTCATGCCGCCGCCAACGCACACAACAATTCCAATAATGCACTTCCATTTGTTTTCTAATATCCACTGTTTTATCTCAGACGCTTTTCTTTTAACTCTCTGCCAAGTCGTCTCAGGCTTCTTGCAAGTCCCTCCATCCATCCGCTTTGCCTTTTCTTCGCAATAATAACTTTGCTTCATCTCGTCTTCATCAGTAAGAGACTGCTCCTGCGCCACTGCTCTACCGCTTACTGAAACCAACAACGCTAACAACATGCTTGCTAATTTCTTCAACATTTTAATGTCGCATCCTTTCTTTAAAAAATATTCTCTATCCCGCGCGAAACTTCATATATAGTAGAAAGCGCGGTTGCTAAATTGCGTCGCCGCTTCCCAGAATATAAACTTTTTGAAAAAAGTTTCCTGAGTTTATCGCTTCTAGCAATGCGGCTTTGGAAGCAAAAGCAAGAAACCCGCAAAACAAGAAATATACGAAATCTTCGTACGTATATTATAGTTATTCTGGGGGGGGGGGGTAGAGGAAGAAGTGAAATATTTGTGAAAATTTGATAAGAAGCTGGAGCTTCAACGTTGGACTTTCGCTTTATAAATACTTATAATAATCGCGATAAGTAACCGCAGGCTTCTCTGAAATATCCATATGAAAATCCAAATATTATATAGGCGGATGAATGATAAAAGTTTCTGCTTACGTTCTGACAAAAAACGAAGAAAAACATATAAGAGAATGTATAGAAAGCGTTAAATGGGCGGATGAAATTGTAGTTGTTGACGATTTCAGTACAGATTCTACTGTTGAAATAGCAAAGAATATGGGCTGCAAAGTAGTGCGGAACAAATTTGAATACTTTGGTAAGCAAAGAAACTTTGCGTTAACGCAATGCTGTAACGACTGGGTTGTATGCCTTGACTCTGATGAGCGGATTACGTCTGAGTTAAAAGCTGAAATAGAACAAGAGCTTAAAGATACGCCAAGAGCGGCTGCTTTTGTTGCTCCCAGAAAGAGTAAGTTTATAAACAGATGGATATTACATTCAGGCTGGTATCCGGATTACAGACACCCTGTTTTGTTTAACAAAAATAAGATGAAATATAAAGATCAGCTGGTTCATGAAGATATTGACTACAGCGACAAAAAAGTTTATTTCAACGGCGATATTCTTCATTATCCATACGAAAGTATAAAACAGTTTGTTAAAAAGTCGGATTTTTATACTAATTTGCGTTCAAGAGAAATGTTTGAACGCGGGAAGAAATTTAAAGTTTTAAATCTTTTTGTAAATCCTTGCGTTATGTTTTTTAAGATGTACGTAATAAAGAAGGGGTTTCTTGACGGTCTGACAGGATTTGCGCTTGCATTATTGTATTCTTCGTTTTATATATTGATGAAGTACATAAAACTTTGGGAACTTGAAAATAAATGCTCAAATTCTTAAAAGTTGTTTTATACCCTGTTTCTTTAATTTATGCCGTTTTATTAAAAGCTAACAGAAAACTTACTGTTGCGAAAAAACTGCCTAAATGTGTAATAAGCGTAGGAAACATAACGTGGGGCGGTACGGGTAAAACTCCAATAGTTATAAAACTTCTGGATTTTCTTACGGAAAAGAATCTTAAGTCTGTAGTTTTAACCCGAGGTTATTTAAGAAAAACTAAACCCCCCGTGGTTTTAAGAAACGGCGCGGAAGGCGTTTGCGCCATAGCAAGCGGCGATGAGCCTCTTTTGATAGCAAAAAGCGCGACTAAAGCGGTTGTTATTGTCGGCGCTGACCGATATAACAACGCTTTAACGTTTGCTGCTGAAGCAAAACCGGACGTTTATGTGTTAGATGATGGATTTCAGCATTGGAAAATCAAAAGAAATTTAGATATAGTTTGCGTTAATGCCGCCAATCCTTTTGGCAACGGTATGCTTATTCCTTCGGGAATTTTGCGGGAATCGCCTAAATCTCTAAAGAGGGCTGATGTTATAGTTGTTACGAATTGCGATATGGTTCCAAAAGTCGGGATTAATAATCTTAAAAAGAAGCTATTTGAGTTGTCGGGAAAGGATCCTGTTCTAGCTTGTTACGGCGATTTTAAATACAAGACTGTAGATTTAAACGCGGATTTTGACGTTAGTCTTTTAAAAAGTAATGAAGTTTACTCTTTAAGCGCTGTAGGTTTTGCTCAAGGATTTAAAAATTCCATAGAAAAATCCGGCATAACTTTGAAAGACAGCATAATTTTAAGAGATCATAGCCGATATAGCTGCTCCAAATTGAATGAATTGATTGCTCAAAAAAAAGCAAATGCTTATTTCATTATAACTGCTAAAGACGCGGTTAAATTGCAAAATGTTGATTTTAAAATAAAGGAAAAAATTGCCGTTCTTACAGTTAAACCGCAATTTAGAACGGGAAAAGAACAATGGGAACAAACAATACTAAAGTGCCTGCGGTCTTTTTAGACCGCGACGGTACGGTAATTTTTGATAAAAATTATTTAAGTTCGCCCGAGCAAGTGAAGCTTTATTCTTATGCGGCTGACAGCGTTAATAAGCTTCGCAACGCAGGCTTTAAGGTAATTATAGTTACAAATCAATCTGGCGTTGCAAGAGGCGTGTTTACAGAGCGGGATTTACAAAAAATACACGAAAGATTTGTGTTTTTGCTCAAAAAAGCGGGAGCTAAAGTAGACGCCATTTATTATTGTCCGCATATTGATGAAGATTCTTGCGGTTGCAGGAAACCAAAACCGGGAATGGTTTTTCAGGGCGCTAAAGATTTTAATATAGATCTTGAAAAATCTTATACTGTCGGCGACAGCGTAAGAGATTATTTGGTCGGATACAATACGGGCGGCAAGGGCGTTCTGGTTCTTACGGGACGCGGCAAAAAACAGCGGAAAGAAATAACTCAAGAAAAAATAAAACCCATGGCTGTATGTAAAACTTTAAAAGAGGCGGCCAATTTAATAATTAAAGATGCAAAGAAAAATTAAATTAACTTTTATCCGTAGTTTTGCAAGAGCTCTTATTATATCGGCGTTTTCTATTTTTTGTTTTGCTCAAGACGCTGGATCAAAGTTTAATAAAAGACATTCATGGATAAAATTTGGCAAGTATAAGTTGTCTATAAATGAAAAATTAACCTACGCCGTTAGTTGGAATTCCGTCATTTTGGGCGATGCTGCGCTTGAAGCGAGGGACTTAAAAAATATTGGCGGCAGAAAAGCATATAATGCGTTTTTGCGCATTGAAATCAAGCCTTTTTTAAGATCTCTTTTTGATCTTAACGCGGCGTTTGAGTCTTTGTTTGACGAAGAAAGCAAAGCCTCGTTTGAGTTTAAGTCAAAAATAAAGCAAAACGGGCAAACAAAAGAAGAATTAATTATTTTTAATCCCGTTGAACAAACATATGAGCTGCGAAGTTCTGGAGAAGTTACAAAAGGGTCTACTGCAAGAGACGCTCAAGATATTTTAGCAGCGCTTTACGGCATAAGAAGTTTAGCTTTAAAGCCCGGCGATATTTATTATTTAAAAGTTCATTCTGGAGATACGTCGTATCCGCTGACAATTAAAGTTTTAAGAAAAGAAAAAATTAAAATAAGACTAGGCGAGTTTAATTGTTTTATAATAGAGACTTCGTTGGAAGGAAATTCTAAAGAATTAGGTTTAAGCGGTAAAATGTTAATTTGGGTCGCTGATGATAAGAGAAGGCTGCCTTGCTATTTTAAATTAGATAGTCAGATAGGATTGATAATTGCAGAATTAGAATCTGCAGCCGCTTCGCGAGGCATTGAGTGCAAAAAAACGAAACGTATAAAATTGTAAAATTTTCCGTCGCGTCAAACGCAGTTTTGACGCTGGGGAAACTTGTTGCGGGGATAATTACGGGTTCTATTGCAATTGTTTCCGAAGCGGTCCATTCTCTCATAGACTTGGTTGCGGCTTTGATAGCTTATTTTGCCGTCAGGAAAGCGTCTCAGCCCGCTGATAGAATCCATCAGTATGGATACGGCAAATTTGAAAATATTTCAGGTACTATTGAAGGGCTGTTAATTTTTGCCGCGGCGATTTACATAGTTTATCGCGCTGTTGAAAAGCTTTTTAAGCCGGATCCGTTAGATATGCCCATAATTGGCGTTATTATAATGTTAACGTCTGCTGTTGTAAATTTTTTGGTTTCTAAAAAATTGTTTGTAGTTGCGAGAGAAAACGAATCTTTAGCTGCAGAGGCCGACGCATGGCATTTGAGAACCGACGTTTACACTTCGCTTGGCGTAACGGCTGCGCTAGTTGTAATAACTATCTCAAAACGGTTGTTCCCAGCGTTAAATATTTATTGGGCGGATTCCCTTGCGGCTTTTATAATTGCCGTTATGATAACAAAAGCGGCTTGGAATCTTGTAATAAAATCGGCGGAAGATTTGTTTGACGTGAGTCTTCCTCAAAATGAAATAGCCGTAGTTGAAAGTATTATCAAATCTAACGAGGATATTGCGGGATTTCACGCTTTAAAAACTAGAAAAGCCGGCAATAAGAGATTTATAGAATTCCATATACTTGTAAATTCTCAAATGACGGTGTATATGTCTCATGAGATAACTAGAGATTTAAAAGCCGGGATTTTTTCAAAGCTTGAAAACGCTTCGGTTACAATACACGTGGAACCGTGCGACAACACATGCACTTTAAAGTGTCAAACTGGCTGCCTTGTAAAAAAGCGCAAAATTGAAAACATAAAGAAGTAACGAGTTTATCTTTATTTCCCTTGAAACCCTGTATTTTAGTTGCGCGCTTTACGCCTGAGGTTGCGATCGGGGGGTTTGCTTTTGATGTCCTATTTGTCAATTCAATAAGGAGCGAGCGATGAGCGGAGAGAAAATAATCGATTGGATTTCGTCAGATTTAAGTTTACCCGAAACAGGGGTAAGAAACACGGTAGTTATGTTAAGCGACGGAGATACTGTTCCGTTTATATCAAGGTATAGAAAGGAAAAAACTGGGAATTTTACGGAAATTAACGTAAGAGACATTGCTGACAAACTGCAATATTATATTGAACTTGAGACAAGAAAAGAGACGGTTCTTAAAAGTATTGAAGATCAAAAAAAACTTACGTCGGAACTAAAAAAACAAATTGAAGAATGTAAGGAAAAAATAAAGCTAGAAGATATTTATCTGCCTTATAAACCTAAACGCCAGACAAAGGCTACAATTGCAAAAGCAAACGGACTTGAGCCTCTTGCTATGGAAATTATGGAGCAGAGGCTATCTATGAAAGAGGACAAGGTAAGAGTTATAAATAAATATCTCAACCCTGAAAAAGGCGTGGATACGATAGATAAAGCGGCGTCCGGCGCGATAGACATAATTGCCGAGCGGCTTTCGGACAATGCCGATATCAGAGAAATGTTAAGAAATTTTATAGCTTCTACAGGAAGCATTCGCGCAAAAGCGACAAAAGCGGCGGAAAACTTAAAAACAAAATACGATATGTATTATGATTATAATGAACCGTTGAAAACTATTCCGGGACACAGACTCCTTGCCGTAAGGCGCGGTTCAAAAGAGCAAGTATTATCGTGGAAAATAATTATTGATGATGAAAAAGCTGTTGATATGATTCTTGCAAAAGTAGCAAGGAATAATAGGTCGCTTTTTTATCCAGAGCTTTTTACTTCTGTAAAGACAGCTTATGACAGGCATCTTTATCCGTCGTTGCAAGTGGAAATATTCTTGGCAAAAATGGACGTTGCCGACAAGGACGCCATAAATGTATTTGCCGCAAACGCTAAAAATCTTTTGCTTGCTTCTCCTGCGGGGCGCAAAGTTATTATGGGTATAGATCCGGGATTTAGGACGGGCTGCAAAGTTGTAGTTGTAGACGCAAATGGAAATTTTAAAAAATATCGCGCCATATTTCCTCATAAGCCTGCTTCAAAGGCGAAAGAAGCGGAAGATATATTGGCGGATTTAATAGAGGAATATTATGTTGAGCTTATAGCGGTCGGAAACGGCGCCGCTTCAAAAGAAACTATTGCTTTTGTTAAATCTGTACTCAAGAAACATAATTTATCGCCCAAAGTTGTAACTGTAAGCGAAGCAGGCGCGTCGGTATATTCTGCGTCGCCGCTTGCGTCTCAAGAATTTCCAGATTTGGACGTAACTGTTAGAGGAGCGATAAGCATAGCAAGAAGGCTTCAAGATCCATTGGCAGAACTTGTAAAAATAGATCCAAAATCCATAGGCGTAGGTCAGTATCAGCATGACGTTAATCAAATGCAGCTTAAAAAACAGTTAGACGACGCTGTTGAATCTGCGGTGAACTATGTCGGAGCAAATTTAGATTCTGCGTCGGCCGAGCTTTTGTCATACATATCCGGTATTGGCAAAATAGTTGCAAAAAATATTGTTGAGTATAGGGCGAAAAACGGGTCGTTTAAAGATAAAAAAGGATTGATGAACGTTCCTTTATTTGGCGAAAAAACTTTTACTCAATGTTCAGGATTTTTAAGGATAGCAGGCGGAACAAACCCTCTTGATAACTCTGCGGTTCACCCAGAAAGCTATCCTGTTGTTGAGAAAATGGCGGCGGAATTATCTGTCGACGTCGCGGGCTTGGTAGGAAATGAAGAATTAATTAAAAAAATTGACCCCAAAAAATACGTTACTTCCGACGTAGGGCTTTTAACTTTAAACGATATTGTACAAGAATTAAAAAAGCCGGGCGTTGATCCAAGAAAAGACTTTTCAACCGCTCGGTTCAGCGACGAAATAAATACTTTAAAAGATTTGAAGGAGAATATGGTGTTGGACGGTACGGTTACAAATGTTACTAATTTTGGAGCTTTTGTAGATATAGGCGTTCATCAAGATGGATTAGTTCATATTTCAAAATTAAGCGCAAAATTTGTTACAAATCCTCGCGAAGTTGTTTCTGTCGGAGAAACTCTTAAAGTAAAAGTTTTAAAAGTTGACGTCGAGCTAAAGAGAATTAGCCTTGAGGTCGCGGGGGCTTAACTCTGCGTATAATTTTCAAATCTTAAAAAAGCCGCAGCCAAGCGCGGTCAAGATAAAATTATAGAAGAATTTAACCTGAAACGCTCTATAGAGACGGCGGAAATGTAGTTAATTTTGAAAGTTAAACTTCCTGAATCGGCGATATTGTCTTTGTAAATAGCGCGTATTGCGCTAATCTTGACAACGCGTTGTTTTAGTTGTATAATAGCAGCCGTTATGTTAAAGCGCTAAAATAAAATATTTGAAAAAGCGCAAAAAAATATAAGGAGGAAGTGAAATGATCAGACCACTTGGCGAGAAGATTTTGGTTAAGCCTGCGGAAATTAAAGAAGTAAAAAAAGGCGGAATCATTATTCCAGATACCGCTAAAGAAAAGCCTCAAGAAGGTGAAATTGTAGCCGTAGGAACAGGCAAAAAAACCGAAGACGGAAAGATAGTAGCTTTGGACGTAAAAGTCGGCGACAAAGTTTTGTACGGAAAATATTCCGGAACAGAAGTAAAGTTTGACGATAAAGAGTATCTCATAATGTCTCAGGATGATATTTTGGGAATAATTGAATAATCTGATTATAGAGAAAGGGGAAATGCTATGGCAAAACAATTGATTTACAATGATGATGCTCGCAAGGCTATGAAAGCCGGCGTGGATAAACTTGCAAATGCGGTTAAAGTTACTCTTGGACCTAAAGGTAGATATGTTGTTTTAGATAAAAAGTTTGGTTCTCCAACCGTTACCAACGACGGCGTAACAATAGCCAAAGAAATAGAGCTTGAAGATCCATTTGAAAATATGGGAGCTCAGCTTGTTAAAGAAGTCGCTTCTAAGACAAACGATATTGCCGGCGATGGAACGACAACGGCTACGGTTTTGGCTCAATCTTTAATAAATGAAGGTCTTAAAAATATTACTGCAGGAGCTAATGCTAATCATATAAAGAGAGGCATAGATAAAGCTGTTGCGGCGGTTATAGAAGAACTTAAAAAGATAGCAAAGCAAGTTAAAAATAAAGAAGAAATCGCTCAGATTGCTTCAATTTCCGCAAGCGGCAAAGAAATAGGCAGCTTGATAGCGGACGCTATGGAAAAAGTAGGCAAAGATGGCGTTATAACGGTTGAAGAAGGCAAATCTTCCGAAACGACTCTTGATGTTGTTGAAGGTATGCAGTTTGACAGAGGCTACAATTCTCCTTATTTTGTAACCGATACGGAAAGAATGCAGGGAATTTTAGAAAATCCTTACATAATAATTACGGACAAGAAAATCTCTTCAATGCAGGAAATTCTTCCTCTGCTTGAAAAAGTTGTTCAGACAGGCAGACCTTTCATAATAATTGCAGAAGATATTGAAGGCGAAGCTCTTGCAACTTTAGTGCTTAACAAGATTCGCGGAACGCTCAAAGTTATAGCTGTAAAAGCTCCAGGATTTGGCGATAGAAGAAAAGAAATGCTTCAAGACATAGCGATTCTTACCGGCGGAACGGTTATTACCGAAGAAACAGGCTTGAAACTTGACAGCGTCGCAATAGAGCTTCTTGGTCAGGCAAAGAGAGTTGTTGTTGATAAAGAAAATACGACAATCATTTCAGGTCTTGGCGACAAGAAAGAAATAGAGTCAAGAATATCTCAGATTCGCAAGCAGACTGCAGATACAAAATCTGAATATGATAAAGAAAAACTTCAGGAAAGACTTGCTAAATTGGTTGGCGGCGTAGCTGTAGTAAATGTAGGAGCTGCAACTGAAGCTGAAATGAAAACGAAGAAGTTTAAAGTAGAAGATGCTTTGAATGCGACAAGAGCCGGCGTAGAAGAAGGTATAGTAGCGGGTGGGGGAGTAGCTCTTCTTAAGGCTCAAGCTGTTTTGGAAAAAATCAAATCAGACGACGTGGACGAAAAAATAGGTATTGAAATTGTTCTTAAGGCTTTGGAAGGACCTATAAGAATGATAGTAGAAAATGCGGGTCTTGAGGCTTCTGTAATAGTAGACAGAGTTAAGAACTCAAAAGACGCGGCTTACGGATACAATGCCGACAGCAACGAATATGTAGATATGATAAAAGCTGGGATTGTGGATCCTGCGAAAGTTACAAGGACCGCGTTGGAAAATGCCGCTTCAATAGCAGGTCTTATTTTAACGACAGAAACATTAGTAACGGATATTCCTGAAAAATATTCTAAAGCTTCAATGGGGTCGGGAATGCCTCCAATGCCGGAATATTAATAAATAATATTTTTCAACACAGCCTCCGTTTATTCGGAGGCTGGGCGGTTATTTTTTAATATTGTAAATATAAAATACAAAAAGCCCTTGGGAAATTTTCCCAAGGGCTTGAAGAAAAACAAATTTAGATTTTCTTTATGTTTGCGGCTTTAGGTCCTTTGTCAGAATTTACAACTTCAAATTCTACGCTGTCGCCCTCTGCTAACGACTTGAAACCTTCAGACTGAATAGCTGAATAGTGCGCAAAAACATCACCTGATCCATCGTCATTAGAAATAAATCCATACCCTTTCTGGTCGTTAAACCACTTAACTTTGCCTTGTGCCATTACTGCAACTCCTTTTTTCGTCTGCTCTTTGGCAGACGCTAAGATTTACAACCACTTCCAGCGATTGCTTTGTTATTGTAATAAAAGAATTATATAATTGTCAAGAAGTATGCAAGCGAAAAAAAATAATGTTTTGTTCTCTGGCGAATTAAAAGTATTGGAGAGTGAATTAATGAAAAAAGATATAAATAAAATAATAGACGCTGTGAAAGCAAACTGCGTTTTGTTTGCCGATTCAAAAGAGATTTTTTATCTTACAGGAGCCAACTTTGACGGTTTTTGGTTTTTGTACGTTGAAGGTAAAAATTATGCCATATGTTCCAATATGATAGAAAATCAAGTAAGGGAATTTTTTTTAGACAAAAATGTAGACGTACGCCCGGGCGTTCCTTTTTATAAAACCGTCTTAGAAATTTTGAAAAAAAACAATGCGAGTAAATTATTTATTGATCCAAAATCCACGCTGGCGTTGGATTTTATTCTTATGAGTGAAAAGTTAAACCAAGCCGGTATAAAAGTTGAGAAGAAAATAGGCATGCTTGATTGCGCAAGAATGGTAAAAGAAGATAATGAAATAGAAAGTTTAAAGAAGTCCTGCAAAATAGTATCAGAGGTTTGCGATACGGTTAGAAAAGAACTTAAGCCAGGTCTTAGCGAGTTAGACGTTCTCTATAGAGTTCTTGAGCTATTTGCAAAAAATCGCGTAAATGAAAGCTTTACGCCCGTAATAGCTTTTGGGAAAAATTCCGCTAATCCTCATCACAGGAGTTCTGAAAATAAATTAGTTCAAAATGATATTGTAATGATGGATATCGGCTGCGTCTATAACGGGTATTGTTCAGACTTGACGCGCACATACTTTTTAGATAGAATTGACGACAAGCATAAGCTGATTTGGGATGCTGTGAAACGTTCCCAAGAAGCTGTTTTAAAAGACATAAAAGCAGGGCTGCCGATTGCCTGGGCGGATGAAACCGCAAGAGGCGTTATAGAGTCGGTTGGATACAAAGATAAATTTATACATACTACCGGACATGGAGTGGGAATAGAGATTCATGAAACGCCTTCGTTATCCTCAAACGCCGAAGGCGTTTTTCTTTCAGGTATGACGGTTACTGTGGAACCCGGTATATATATTGAACAAGAGTTTGGCGTTAGGATAGAAGATACTATACTTATAAAAGAAGAATGTTGCGAAGTATTGACTTCAGCGACATACTAAATAGGGAGAAAAGATGATTTCAACGTCAGATTTTAAAAATGGGCTTAATATTTTAGTGGATGACGAGCCTTATCAGATTACTTGGTTCCAAAACCACAAGCCGGGAAAAGGCGGAGCCGTAATGCGAGTTAAGCTTAGACATCTTAAGAAAGGCGGCACTATTGAACGTACTTTTAAATCAGGCGAGAAGTTTGAAGCTTTAAGCGTTACAAGGCAGAAAAAACAGTTTTTGTACAAAGAAGGCGTGAATTTTAATTTTATGGATATGAACACGTATGAACAAATAAGCGTTTCGCCTGAATTATTAAGGGATAAGGCAAATTATCTTAAAGAAAATCTTGAAGTTGAAGCCATATATCTTGAAAATGAACTTATCGGCATAGACCTTCCAATAATAATAGAAATGACAATAGTTGAAGCGGAACCCGCAATTAAGGGCGATTCAGTTTCCAATCTTACAAAGATGGCAAAGCTTGAAACGGGCGCGGATATTCGCGTTCCTCTGTTTATCAAAGAAGGCGACAGAATAAAACTGGATACAAGAACTAGAGAGTATGTAGAGAGAGTATAGGCGGTATTTTTCGGTGAGAAAATTTTAATAATCCGCGTTTTTTGTCGCGGTATTATAACGAGGTTAAAATGAATCCGCAGGAAATAAAAGAATTTTTGAAATCAATTAAGCATACCGATATTGAAGAAATGGAATATCGCAGCGGTAACGATTCTTTGTATTTTAAAAAATCTGAAATTGAACATGTCTCAACGCCTATTGCGTCTGTCGGAGAAGTCGTTGAAGATAGAAAGTCGCAAGAAAAGGATTTTATAGTTCCAATCAAATCAACAATGGTAGGGACATTCGCGATCTCGCCAGGTACCGACAAACCTTCTTTTGTAAAAGAAGACGATAATATTGTAATTGACCAAAAAATCGGTCAAATAGAAGCGATGAAGATTATTAAAGACGTAAAAGCCAAAGTTAATGGTAAAATAGTGAAAGTTCTTGTTTCAGACGGTCAAACTATTGAGTACGGTCAAGAACTGTTTTTAGTTGATACGAGTGCAAGTAGTTTATAAAACATTCCAACCCCAAACTGTTGCGTACAAACTGGAGATAAGATGTTTAAAAAGGTTTTGATTGCAAATAGAGGCGAAATAGCGTGCAGAATAATAAGAGCGTGTAGAGAACTTGACGTTAAGGCTGTAGCCATACATTCGCAGGTTGACAGAGAGAGCATGCACGTAAGACTTGCCGATCAGTCTGTATGCGTCGGCGAGGCGAGCGCTTCAGACAGTTATCTTAACATACCAAGCATTATAGCGGCGGCAGAAATTTCCGGAGCCGACGCTATTCACCCAGGATATGGATTTTTGGCTGAAAATACTTATTTTGCTGAAGTTTGCGAAGCTTGCGGTTTAAAATTTATCGGACCTTCAAGAGAATCTATAGAACAAATGGGAGATAAAATAGCCGCTATTGAGCTTATGAAAAAATCGGGCGTTCCTGTAGTTCCCGGTTCTGGTGGTCCTATAAGCGCCGACGATCCTAAAATTTTTGCTATGGCAAAAAAGATAGGGTATCCCGTAATAATTAAAGCTACTGCAGGCGGCGGCGGAAAGGGAATGAGAATAGTAACTTCCGAACAAACTCTCCAAAACGCCATTATAATTGCGCAGACGGAAGCTAAAGCCGCTTTCGGCAACGCCGATGTATACATGGAAAAATATATTGAAGAGCCTCATCATATAGAATTTCAAATTCTTGGGGATAAATACGGCAAGACCGCCTATTTGCCCGAGAGAGATTGTTCAATACAAAGAAGACATCAAAAACTTGTTGAAGAAAGTCCTTCTCCTTTAATAAGCGAATCTCTTAGAAAGAAAATGGGTAAAGCCGCAAGACACGCCGCCGCTGCGGTTAAATATGTTACCATAGGCACGGTAGAGTTTCTAGTAGACAAAAAAGGTCGTTTTTATTTTATGGAGATGAACACGAGAATTCAGGTTGAACATCCTATAACCGAAATGGTTACGGGCATAGACCTTGTAAAAGAACAAATAAAGCTTGCTGTTGGCGAAAAACTTTCTGTTATTTCTGAGAAAGTAAAAGTATCGGGACATGCTATAGAGTGCAGAATCAATGCCGAAGATCCGGATAAAGATTTTATTGCTTCGCCAGGCAAAATAGGCAAATTATATCTGCCCGGAGGTCCGGGAATCAGGATTGACACACATGTTTATTCGGGATATACAATTCCGCCGTATTATGATAGTTTGATAGCGAAAATTATATCTTTCGGAGCAGACAGAGGCGAATCTATTGCAAGAATGCAAAGAGCTTTAAGAGAGGTTGAAATAGAAAATGTTAAAAATACGGCTTCTCTGCACGTTAAAATTATGGATAGCGAACAATTCCGCAAAGGCGGCGTAAGCACAGACTTTCTTTCAAAACATATATTTGGGAAATAATGCGAGCAACAATGGGAAACAAGGAAATTATTAAAAACCTTATAAATGACGGCATTGAAGCAAAGAAGAAAATGCTTGAAGATTCTCAGATTGATTGCATTTATAACGTTGTAAATAAAATTGTTGAAGCTTACAAAAATAAAAAAAAGGCCATTATATGCGGAAACGGCGGTTCTGCCTCTGATGCTTCGCATTTTTCAGCTGAAATGGTAGTTCGTTTTGAAAAAAATAGAGCCGCGCTTGCGTCGGTTACTCTAAATGAAAACGTATCTTCTTTAACTGCAATAGGTAATGATTTTGGTTATGATTATTCTTTTAGCAGGCAGCTTGAAGCTTTTGCCCAGGAAGGGGATATTTTTATAGCCATATCAACAAGCGGCAATTCAAAAAATGTCGTAAATGCTTTGAAATCTGCTAAAAAATTGGGCGTATTTACAATAGGAATGACAAATTCTGACGGTGGAAAAATGAAGGATATGTGCGATTTGTGTTATTGCGCTCCGTCAAAAGTTACTGCAAGAACGCAGGAGTGTCACATACTTTTAATACATATAATAGCTAAACTTGTTGAAGAGAAAGTTTTTAACTAAGACAAATAATGAAGAACTTATAAAAATCTTATTATCTTTGGATTTGTTCCCTATTAAAGATGGATTTGTAATGGTAATTTAGGGTCTCCAGTATTAAAAATAGAAGATTTTGCGAGATCAAGTAATAACGCTTATCTGAAACATATAATAACCGTAATATTTTAAGTGCGTTACTATTAAATGAATTTTTATATTCGGTATAAGATTTGAAATGATAATTGATTATCCTAAAAAAAAAGTGAAAAAGATATTTTAACTTTTAACAATAATAAAAATTATCCGCGCTGGAGAAGATGCCAATAAGATAATTTTGAGCGAAAATTTCAACGCGTTAAAAGCATTATTGTATTGCTATAACTTAAAAAATAAAGTTCAATTGATATATAGATCCGCCGTTTGCTACAAATAATATATTTAAAGGTGAAAATGAAAGAAATAAATACTATTAGTATGAGCAATGATGGAGAAATTGCCTATAAAGATACTTTAACCGGGGACAAATTCCTAGAATTTATTAGAGAGCGACTAATTTTAGCAAGAGAGTTATTGGCAGATAATGGATCAATATATTTGCATATAGACTATAAAATAGGTTACTATATCAAAATAATTATGGACGAAATTTTTGGAATAGATAATTTTAAAAACGACATTGCGCATATAAAATGCAATCCTAAAAATTTCAATACAAAATCATATGGAAATATAAAAGATCTAATATTATTCTATTCAAAAACAAAAAACAATATATGGAATAACCCAATAGAAAATTATACCAAAGAAGATATAGCGGAATTATATAAAAAAGTTGATAGTCAAGGAAAACTCTATACAACCGTTCCTTTACACGCCCCAGGTGAAACAAAAAATGGCGATACCTCGCAATGTTTTAAAGGGTTATACCTCCTAAAGGAAGACACTGGGGGAGTTCTCCAAAAGAATTAGAAGAATTGGACAAAAAAGGATTAATAGAATGGAGCAATAATAATAATCCCAGAAAAATTATATACGCCCAAGATCGTGTGAGTAAAAAAATTCAAGACATATGGGAATTTAAAGATCCTCAATATCCTACAGAAAAAAGTTTAGATTTATTAAAAAGAATTATATCTGCTTCTTCTGCAAAAGATGGTATAGTTTTAGATTTTTTTTGCGGTTCTGGAACAACTTTAATAGCTTCCGAAAATCTATCAAGAAGATGGATAGGGATAGATCAATCTCCAAAAGCAATAGAAACTGTAAAAAAACGAATAAATGAAACAACTAATACGTATTCTAGAAAAATTGATTATTTAATATTGTAATTTACTCTAAGCCGGCTAAGGCTCTTAAAGCGAAAAGATATCCGTCTACGCCAAGTCCTGAAATTTGCCCCAAAACTACAGGGGCGATATAAGATTTATGTCTGAAATCTTCCCTTGAATATATATTTGAAATGTGTACTTCTATTGCAGGAATTGCAATAGCCGCTAAAGCGTCTCTTATAGCAACAGACGTATGCGTAAAAGCCGCGGGATTTATGATAATTCCAAAGAAATCTTTATAACAGCTCTGAATTTTATCTACAATCTTGCCTTCATGATTTGTTTGAAAAAACTCAACCTCAAATTTTAATTCTTTTGCAAGGCGGTTAATCCCTTCCTCAATATCGGCAATAGTAATATTTCCATAGATTTGAGGTTCTCTTTTCCCGAGCGTATTTATATTTGGACCGTTTAGTACAAGTATTTTCTTCATTTATTTGCTCCTTAAAACATTTAATACAATATTATCGTTTACTTGCTTATTAATGGTTTTGCCTATATCTTTTATAAGAATAAAATTGATGTTGCCGTCAACAGATTTTTTATCCTTTTTCATAAGCGATAGGAATTGTTTTGGATTATTTTTTTCGTCTAAATTAAACGCTGCCAAATTCAGCAATTTTTTAACTTTGTTATATGTTTCTCGCTTGCACAACTTTAACTTCAGAGAAAGTTTCGCCGAAAATAACATTCCTATCGCTACAGCTTCTCCGTGCAGGAATTTCTTATAATGAGTCGCAGTTTCAAGCGCGTGGGCGTAAGTGTGTCCGAAGTTTATTACGGCTCTGAGTCCATTTGTTTCTTTTTCGTCTTTTTCAACGACTTTTGCTTTATAGGAACAACTTTTGTAAATCATGTAATCGAAATCTTTTGACGATATAATTTCATTTTCAAGCAAGTTTGCTAAATATTTGTAGAATTTCGCGTCAAAAATAAATGCATACTTTATAATTTCGGCAAGACCGTTTCTTAGCTGCGTTTCAGGGATAGAATTTAAAAAATCCGTGTTTATCCATACAAGTTTGGGTTGATAAAAAGCTCCGGCTATATTTTTACTTTTTGTAATATTTATTGCCGTCTTGCCTCCTACGGAAGAATCTGTCATAGCAAGAAGCGTTGTCGGAATTTGAATAAAATCGATTCCTCTCATATAAGTTGCCGCGAAAAAGCCGGCTGTATCTCCGACAACTCCTCCTCCAAATGCTATTGCGCAGCTTTTTCTATCAATTCCTTTTTCAAGCGCTTTGTCGTACAAGCAAGCAAGATTTTTTATGCTTTTGCCTTCTTCCCCAGCGCTTATAGCGGCGGTTTTTACATTGTAATTTTGTTGCTTAAATAGATTTATCAAATATTTTAAATGCAGTTTCGCAATATTTGTATCGGTGATTATAAATAAAGATTTGGTTTTTATTTGTTTTTTTATAACTGAGAAGAAATCGTTCGTTGATTGAGAAACGAGTATGTCGTATTTGCGTTCTTTCAAATGTACGGTTATTGTTTTTTTCATGCGGTCATGATAATATTTTTTTCTACGTTAGTCCAGTCAGAGCTTTAACGCGTTCTTATATTGCATTCCATAATTACAGCCCCATTTTAGTTAAATCTGCCCGTCGGCACAATATCAAGAACTTTAAAGCCGCTATAAATAAAATTGACTTTTCCATACCCCAAACTAAAATCAAAAATCCTCCGCCTATAAGCGATGCAATCCACGCTCCCAACGCTCCGTACAAAAAGATTTTTAGTTTGCTTTCTATCAAAGTTAATAAATTCAATATTAACAAAGCGTATGCCAATGAGAGTATTTTAATTCCCAAAAATTGGAATAAAAACAAAAAATACAATAGACAACCTAATATTGCTCCGGTGCCGATATATCGCGCGAAATTTTTAAGAGAGCTGGATTTTGCGTTTTTTGATTTTATTAGCCGAATTATAGAACGAATAAAAATTCCTTCTAAGAAGTTTACGCGGGATAACGCGGCAAATATAAGCAGAATTGTTGATTTTAAGGAAATGTCGTCTCCGATTGGGACATGCGAGAAATTTCTTATATTGCGTATGAATACAAAAGAAAGAGATGAAAAAACTATAAATAGCGATACGTTTATCAAGACTAATTTTTTTGGATTTTTTGAAAATTTGACAAAAGAAAAAACATAGATTCCCACGGTAAAAAACAAAAAAGCGAAAGCCGCGTAAATCCCTATGGAAATATCTATGCCTTGAAATACAGTCAAGATTTCTCTAAACAGTAAAAGCTGTGTTAAGGAAATACAAATTCCGCAAACCGAAGAAAAGAAATATAACGTAATTTAGATTTAAAAAGTTTGCAAGATTTAGATAGGTTGCGTCAATTATGAGTGGCGGCGGTAGGAATTGAACCTACGACCAAAGGCTTATGAGTCCTCTGCTCTACCCCTGAGCTACGCCGCCAAACAACGCAAATATTAGCGGATATTATGCGTTTTTTGAGGACGGAAGTCAAATTTATTGTTTTGGATTTCAGCGTAATTTGCTCGGAAGCATGGCGGACTAGACGTGGAAGTACTGAAATAACAAGTCAAAAAATCTTTGACGTTTAATTTCTTTATCTTCCTGTTCTTGGTTTTCCGGAATTTGTTCGTTTGGCGCCACAAGTTCTCCTTTAATGTGGAAGGTTTAAATTATGCGAGCAAACGGAACGACAAAAATGCCCGACCCTTTTATTACTTGATTAAAACTTATTGCAACTGCCAAGAAAGTTATCCATATAACGCCGAGCGCCGCCGACATGTCTGCGTATTACGCGCATACAAAGGCGTTTATTATAACATTTACTTTTTTATTTGTCTAGCAGAGTTTATGTCTCAATTTATATGCGCTAATAAAACAAATTGTCAATGAATTTTACTTGAAGGTTGTATTTAATTCGTTTGCCGTAAGCGACTATAATAAATAGAAATTTAAATTTTAGAATTTTCAGTAATTTTGGTTTCAAAAATCTTAGAAATTTTGGGAGCGTCTGTTTCAACTCTTATGTAGTTGTCAGTTAGAGCTTTGTTTACGCCGATTTTCACAGCTTTTCTCTTTGTTTTCAGATTATTACTTAGAAAAATTTTTCTTTTAATCAAATCTATTTCAAATAAATCTTTTGACCTATTTTTTATCTCTGTAGAGGGGACTTTATTTTTAAACTGAGATGCTTTTGTCCCTTCTCTGTCCGAATATCTAAAAATATGAAATCCGGCAAACGGCAACTTTTTAACAAATTCGCAGGTCTCTTTATGATGTTTTTCAGTTTCTCCGGGAAATCCCGCGATAATGTCGGTAGTAAGAGCCAAATCAGGCAACGCTTTAATAATTTCAAGAGTTTTTTCTTCAAAATTTTTCTTTGAATATTTTCTATTCATTTCTTTTAAAATTTTTTCACTGCCTGATTGCAAAGGAATGTGTAAATGCCGACAAATTTTATTAGGATTTGTTTTCATGAGTTCAATCAGTTTGTCGTCTATTTCATTCATCTCTATTGAAGAAATGCGTATTCTAAAATCTAAGTCTATTTGAACTATTTTTTCAATAAGGCTGGATAAACCTCCTTTATATTTGCCTATGTGTATGCCTGTCAGAACTATTTCGCCGTATCCGGTTTTTACCAAATTTATAATTTCTGATATAACTTCATTTTCAGGTTTGCTCCAGAGAACGTTTCTTACTCGCGGAACTATGCAATAACTGCAGAAACTATCGCACCCGTCTTGAATTTTTAAAAATACTCTGGAGTGTTTATCAAATCCTGAGACCGTTTGTTTTTGAGAGTCGTTAAAAAGAGTTGTTTTATCCGTTACTATTTCAATATTTGGAAACATTTTGCTTAAACTGACATTCTTGTTTTTTACAAGACACCCAGTAAGCGTTATTTTTGGCTTACATGAGAGTTTTGAAAGTTTTCTTATAAAATATTGGCATTCTTTGTCCGCCTTTGCCGTTACCGTGCAGGAATTTAAAATGATTACGTCGGCTTCTTCTGGTTTTAAAGCGCGCTCAAAATTATTTTTCTTAAATTTTTCCGAGATAAGTTGCGATTCGTATTGATTAACTTTGCAGCCAAAAGTATATATAAAATACTTTTTCATTTCTAAATCCCGTTCAAAACTAAAACGCTTGCGACTATAGCGGCTGTTTCAACCCTTAAAATATTTTCTCCGAGGCTTATTGCGCGTATTCCTAGAGATTTTGCAAATTCAACTTCTTCGTTTTCAAATCCGCCTTCAGGACCAATAAAAATATTTGCGCCGTTATACGAGGAACTTGTAAGCTTTCCGCTAAAAAAAGATTGACTTTCGCTTTCCCACGGTAAAATGTTTATCAATCTTTTATTTGTAACGGCATTTTTACAAGCGTTTTTAAAGTCTAAAGTCTCGTTTATTTTCATAATGTCGTTTCTTCCGCATTGCGAGCTTGCCACGATAGAAATTTTTTCATAGCGTTCGGACTTGTTTTTTGAAAAGCCTGTGTTTACGCTTCTTTTTGTATTGACTGGCGTAATTTCGGACACTCCTATTTCAGCGCATTTTTCTATCAGCCATTCAAATCTGTCGCCTTTAGGTATGGCGGTATAAAGGCGTACTTTAAAGATAGGCATTTTATACGAGGAAGATATAATTTTGCCGGAAATTTCATTTTTGTTTACGGAAATAACTTGAGCTTTATAAGAATTTCCCAAACCGTCAAAAATCATTATTTCGTCATTAGGCTTAAAACGGCGCACATTAACAACGTAGCGAGCTTGTTCGCCGCTTATAAAAAAAGACCATTCCTTTATATCGTCGGGGTTTACGTAAAAATGAGGCATAGATGCTCCCAATATTATGCGGTAATTATACATAAATGTGGTAAAGCGGTAAATATGGTATAATCTCCAAATAATGAAAAGAATAATAAACGCGCCTTTTAAATTTATACGCGGTCTTTATGATTGGACGTTGCATTGGTCTAAAACAAAAAATTCAAATTACGCTTTGTTCGGCGTTGCTTTTTTGGAAAGTTTTATTTTTCCAATACCTCCGGATGTTTTGTTAATTCCAATGGTTGTTTCTGAGCCAAAAAATTGGCGCAAAAAAGCTTTAATTTGTACTATAGGCTCAGTTTGCGGAGCTTTAATAGGATATTATATCGGCAAAGTTTTTTACGATACTATAGGGCTTGCCATAGTAAATTCCTATAATCTGTATCACGCAATGTCTGTTGTCGGAGACAAATATGCCAACCATGCTTTTTTGAGTATTTTTTGCGGAGCTTTTACGCCTATACCCTACAAAGCTTTAACCATAAGCGCCGGAATGTTTAATATATCTTTGCCTATTTTAATAATTGCGTCTATCATAGGACGAGGCGGGAGGTTCTTTATTGTTGCCGCCGCTATTAGAATTTTTGGTAAGAAAGTACGGTATGTTATAGAAAAATATTTCAATGTCTTTTCCTTAACATTTCTCATTATGTTAATTCTAGGGTTTCTGGCGTTTAAGCACCTAATTTGACAACAGATCGGGTTTTTGTTATAATCTATGAGCTAATCATAGTTGTTGGTTATTAAGCGTATGATGAGCGGTCTTTTCTGTTGGACGGGGGTGTGGCAGAGCGGTCTAATGCACCAGACTGTAAATCTGGCGGGATTTCCCTTCGGTGGTTCAAATCCATCCGCCCCCATATGTTTCAAAATTATTATTTTGCGGGATTTGCGGGAGTAGCACAATGGTAGTGTTCCAGCCTTCCAAGCTGGCCATGCGGGTTCGATTCCCGTCTCCCGCTTTTTTAGTGTTTAAAAACGGTGGCGCCGGGGTGGCTCAGTGGTAGAGCACCTCCTTGGTAAGGAGGTGGGCGCG
Organism: Endomicrobium sp.; assembly: GCA_031290625.1. GTDB lineage: Bacteria > Elusimicrobiota > Endomicrobiia > Endomicrobiales > Endomicrobiaceae > Endomicrobiellum. The sequence goes on from JAITND010000045.1 coordinate 27,493, forward strand.
GGTTCAATTCCCGCCCTCGGCTTATTAAATAAAATTACATCATAATCGCGATTGAGACAAACGCATAGAGAAGGGGTAGGGGGGGGGTAATAAAATGGGTAAAGAAAAGTTTGACAGAAGCAAGGCGCATGTAAACATAGGGACGATAGGGCACGTTGATCATGGAAAGACGACGTTAACGTCGGCGAT
>JAITND010000027.1 GCA_031290625.1 Endomicrobium sp.
TATTTTGCTTCATCAAATACGCGTTTTGGCTGTTCTCTTTTTGTTATCGTATATCCTTTTGCGCCTATAGATTCGGCGGCTTTTACATTATCGGAAGATTATATTTAAACCTGAGCGATAATATTTTGTATTATCTTTGAGAAAGCTCCGTAGCCGTTTAATGTAAACGTCTGTTTTTGCGGATAACTTAATTTGGCGGTAATGAAAATTTTTGTTTAACATCCAGTCTAGCATTCTTACGGCAAAAATTGCAACGTTGCCTCGCTTATTATCCAATATTTCTTTGTTAAATCCGCTTCATTTTTTGTATTTTTCCATTTTTCAGTAACTCCTATTTGGTCGCTTTTTCAAGGGGGGGGGGGGACAGTAAGGGCATATGCAAAATTCACATATTTTCTGTTTTGTGGGAAGGTCAAAAGTTTACAATTATTTCACACCTTGTTGCTCAAAAAAGAAAAAATAATATATACTTATACAAATGGTAGGGAGGAAGTACAATTTAACTAAGGAGCGTATGTATGAAAAAAGTAACGAGTATGTTGTTAGTATTTGTCTTGTTGGTTTCGCCTATGAAATCAGTTTTTGCGTATAAAGATGAAACTAAAGAAGTTTGCGAGGATACTGAGACGACTTGGCAGAGAGTTAAAAGAAAAGCGTCTGAGACAAAACAGTGGATATTAGAAAACAAAGTGAAGTCTGCTATTATGTTTGCGTCTGTGGTTGGCGGAGGTATTGTTATATATTATAAGAGGGATAGGATTAAAGAATTTTTCTTTCCCACTGACGTAAGACCAGATCACCAGCCGCCGCCGCAGGGTGATGGACCAGAAGAAGGCAGAGATCAGCAGCCATCCTGATGGACAAGAAGGCGGATACCAGCAGCATCCTGATGTGGATCGTGTCGACCTGTCGACCGGTGCAGAAGGATAAGACTAATCGTTGGCGGGCGGAACAAGTCGTCTCCCAAGATGATGGTTTATAATCATTACAGAAAAAGAGTAAATGAGAAGTCAGGTTCTGAACTTCAGAACCTGACTTTTTTAGTTGAAATGAAAGATTTCATCAAAGTCTTGGATATTAGAACGCATAAATTTATTACAAGGCGTTTTGGCAAAGGCATAAATTGTTGATCTTTCCCGCGAAAAACGCGGCAATTGCAAGTTAGGGAAAGATTGGAAGAAGAAAGCAAAAGGGCGCAGGTATGAGGAAAGGATGTTTCAGAGAAGAACAATGGGGTATTGAAAGAGTCGGGAGACGGCGTAAAAGTAGCGGATTTAACAAGGAAATATTGGATAACTAAGGCGACGTTACAAGTTAAGTTGTAGAAAATATGCGCATAATAATCGTGTTTGTTTTTTTCTGATAATTTTATAAAATACCGCTTGCAACAATGACGCTGCCGTAGTCGCAGTATAACTTTGATTTTTGATATTTTTAGCTCCTGTTTTTTTGTTGAAATTGAAAAGGTTTTCATATGCCTGATAATCAAAAGCTGCTAAAAGATTTTATTTCGTATATAGTTGTTGAAAAGGGTTTGTCTAAGAATACGGTATTGGCGTATAGATCCGATATTTTGAAGTTTATCGCTTTTGCGGAAGAAAAACGGATTCAACTTGAAAATTGCCAACATCAAGATATTACGAATTTTTTGTGGCAAGCAAAACTTGACGGTTTAAAGCCGAAATCTCTTTACAGGCTTGTGGAATCTTTAAGACAATTTTATAAATTTCTAAATTCTGAAGATGTAATTAAAACTAACCCGACCCTTTATTTATCTTCCCCAAGAATTCCCGAAAATTTGCCTGACATGCTTACATTTGACGAGATCATGCTTTTGTTAAATGCTGTTGCCGATAAAGACGAAGTAGATGTAAGAAACAGGGCTATGCTAGAGCTGCTATACGCTACGGGATTAAGGGTCTCTGAGCTTATAAATCTTAAGTTTTCAAATATAAATTTGCAAGATAATTTTTTGAGAATTATAGGCAAGGGGTCTAAAGAAAGATTGATACCGTTTGGAGAAAAAGCTAAGAATTTTATCAATATTTATCTTTTAAAGAGAAAACCTTATACAAATTCTGAAGACAATGTTTTTATTTCAAGATTAGGAAAGAAACTTTCCAGAGTGGAGTTTTGGAGACAATTGAAGAACATATCCAAAAAAGCCGGAATAAACAAAAATATTACGCCCCATACGTTAAGACATTCTTTTGCAACTCATCTTTTAGCGGGCGGAGCTGATATTCGTTTTGTTCAAGAAATGTTGGGTCACGCTTCAATAGCGACTACGCAGATTTACACTCATCTTGATAAAGATAAAATCATACAACAGCATAAAACTTTTCACCCGAGAGGATAAATTTCAAATATTCAGAGTATCGTTCATGCTGCCTGTACGATAACCTAAAAGGTCTACTGAAATATAGACATATCCCAACTCTTTTAGTTTTTTGTAAACTTCTTCTCTATTGTTCATGAGAATTTTAATTCCGTTTTCGTCTGTTTCAATTCTTGCTAGATTGCTATGATGTCGTACTCTAATTTGCTTTAATCCCATATCAAGAAGCGTTTGTTCAGCTTTGTCCACCATAGACAAAGCTTTATGGGTAATTTCCTCTCCGTATGGAAACCTTGAAGATAAACATGCAAAAGACTGCTTATCCCAAGTAGAAAGTTCAAGTTTTTTTGAAAGCAATCGTATTTCATCTTTTGTGAGATTTGCATAACGCAAAGGGCTTTTTACGTTAAGTTCCGATATCGCGATAAATCCGGGACGATAATCGTTATTATCGTCAATATTGGAAGCTTCGGCTACATTATTGATTCTTTTTTCTTTTGCTATATTCCAAATCTTTGAGAAAAGTTCTTTTTTACATAAATAACAGCGGTTAGTAGGATTGCGTGAAAAACCTTCTATGTCTAATTCTTCAAAATTACATATTATGTGCGTTATTCCTTCTTTTTTACAGAAAGCAATCGCTTCGTTAAGTTCTCTTTGCGGAAAAGAGCAAGATTTGGATGTTACGGCTATAACTTTTTCTCCGAGTAAATTATACGCGGTTTTTAGCAAAAAAGTTGAGTCGACGCCGCCAGAAAATGCAATAACAAGATTTTCTAAGTCTACTATGTATTTTTTCAAAACTTCATATTTTTGTTTAGCGTTCATTTATTTTAACTTTATATTATTTTTAACTTCTTCAAAAGTTGTATTTTTTAAACGAGCCTTTTTCGCTATATCTTCAAACTCAGGTTTTGATTTTTTTATTCCAAAACCTTCGCCTGTTTTAATACGAATAGTTCCGTACGGCGTTTTTTGTACGGACGTTTTACGGTTTAAAATATAACGCTTGCAAATAGTTTTTCTTACTCCAAAAGCGGAAGTATATTTTAAAATGAGTTTTGCGAAAAAATCGACTTTTTCCACATCGCATACGCACGTTAATAAAACTCCGGGACGATTTTTTTTCATTTGAATAGACGTATAGAAAACGTCTAACGCGCCTTTTTCTAAAAGCAAATTTGATGCGAAACTTAAAGATTCTCCCGTCATATCATCCAAGTTACACTGCAGTTGCGCTACGGCGTTATTTGCAGCGTCCGCATCTTTATCGGACTCTCCTAAAAATGCTCTCACGCAGTTTGGCGTCTCAATTTCGCGCGTTCCCATTCCATAGCCTATTTTCTTAATGCGCATTGCGGGCATTTGACCAAAACTATTGGCAAAATGTTTTATAATGGCGGCTCCCGTAGGCGTGCATAGTTCTCCTTCGCATTCATTTGTATAAATTGGAATGTCGCGTAAAATATGCGCTGTTGCCGGCACCGGAACTGAAAAAACGCCGTGCGCGCAACGCGCATACCCTTTGCCTATATTTATAGGCGATGATACTATTTCTTTAGGAGAGAGCTTATCTATAAGTAAACACGCCCCGACAATATCAACTATTGCGTCAATTTCTCCAACTTCGTGAAAGTGTATTTGCGCTACAGGCTTGCCATGAGCTTTTGCTTCAGCTTGAGCGATTGTATTATATATGCTTACAGCGTTGTCTTTAACTTTTTTTGATACTTTTAACTTTGATATGATGGTTTCAATTGTTTTTAGATTTGTATGATTGCGTTTATGCGAATGATTATGAGAATGTTTTTCATGCTCTTCATGTCCGTGGATTTTTACATGGATTTTGGTTCCTTTTATCAAATTCTTTTCAATAGGTTGCTCTGTTACGCTTACGCTGTCAAGTCCAAGAGAGTTTATTTGTTTTAAAAAATCTTTTCTATCGCTGTCGCCGCCCAATTCGTACAATGCGGCCGTCAACATGTCTCCTGCGGCTCCCGTAGAACATTCAAGGTAAAGAATTTTCATTTAATACTCTCAATTTTGTTGATACGATTTGCAATAAATCCCGCTCCAAAACCATTATCTATGTTTACTACGGAAATACCGTTTGCGCAAGAGTTGAGCATGGCAAGCAAAGCTGAAAGACCTTCAAAATTTGAACCGTATCCTATGCTTGTAGGGACCGCTATTATAGGACAGCTTACAAGTCCTCCGACTACGCTTGCAAGAGATCCTTCCATACCTGCGACCGCTACTATAACTCTTGCTTTTGCAAGAGTTTCGTATTTTGACAAAAGTCTATGTATTCCCGCTACGCCTACGTCATATAAACGAGTAACTTGGCTTCCGAGCGTTTCGGCTGTTATCGCGGCTTCTTCGCATACTGGAATATCGCTTGTTCCTCCGGAAACTATAACGACAGAACCTAAAAGTTTAATAGTTTTATTGCGGTTTACGACGGCAATCTTTGCGACTAAATGATATTCCAAGTCTATTTTTTGTTTTATTAAAAAGTCCGCCGTTTCTTGAGATATTCTTGTGATAATAATATCGTCTACATTTTTACATAGCATATTTAAGACTATGTTTGCTATTTGCTCTTTAGTTTTTCCTTCTCCAAAAATAATCTCTCCAGATCCTTGTCTTAAGTTTCTGTGATAGTCAATGTTTGCAAATCCTAAATCTTCAAAAGGCGCGGTTTGCAAACGCAATATAGCGTCTTGAGGAGAAATAGCTCCTGACCGCACCATTTTTAAAAGCTCAAGTATTTCCTTTTTGTCGTTTGCTTTTTGCATGCGTTTATTTTGCCAAATGTTTTATTATGCTTGTTATGATTTTAAATAGCGTATAAAGTAGAGCTAGTCCAATGAGTCCAGCTAAAAATGTCGACGCGTAATGATTTTCTACAAAAGGAAAAGAATACCCTGAAAAGAGAGAAGACGTTTCTTTGGCTTTATTTGCAAATCCATAATTTATGGCAACCGTTTCCAAAGCGTCGGGAAGTTTAGAAGCGAACAAACTTGCCAAAAGCGCCGCGAATATGGGAATTACAAATGCAAAAATTTTTTTATTCATTTGATTCTCCGTTTATGTTTCTAAATATTTTAAGCAGCGCGAGAGTTATTAACGTTTCAAGACAAGCCGCTCCCAAATGCAGACTCATCATATTTTTAAAAGCTGTTGAAAATGCTATTGAACCTGATAATCCAAGCTCTATAAGGCATGCCAAAGAAGCCGCCATTACAGAGAAAAAACATGCCGCAAAAATTCCAAGGTAGCGGCTTTTTTTTGAAAAAGCTTTATACGCGTAATAAGACAAGAAAGATCCTATAAAAGCCATATTAATAATATTTGCTCCAAGCGCTAGAAGTCCGCCGTCTGTAAAAAACAAGGATTGTATAATAAGAATAAAAGACATTATTGTAAAACCTGCAAATGGACCGGCAAGGACAGAGGCAAAAACTCCGCCAAGCAAATGAGATGAAGTCGCCGACTTTACTGGTATGTTAAACATTTGAAATGCAAACACCCAAAGAGCTATCGACGCTAATCGTTGAAAATATTTGCCGATGTTTTCTGAAAGTCCAAACGATTGAGAGCCTATGGTTGTTTCCGAAACGTTATCTGCAATCGCTCCTACGAAGACCGTTATAGTTTTTAATATTTTGCTAAGACAATATCCAAGCGCGACTACGGCTCCAGCAAGCAGCCCTCCTGCTAAATTATTGTTTAAAAATCCGTCGGGTATATGCATAAAATATCCTCCAAAAGTAAAATGCGCGGTGATAAAGTATATTTACTTTTTTACTTTGACCAATAAATAAACGCCGATAGCCAAAAATATAAAGTTTGGCAGCCATGCCGCCATAAACGGCGATAGTATTAAATTGTTGCCAAGAGATGTTGTTAGGGCTTGAATTGTCCAATAAGTAAATGTTACAGATAACGCGGCTAGGAAATTAAATATTATGTTTGTTTTTCTTCCAAATCCTATGACAAAAGGTATTCCTATCATCATAACTATAATGTGGGAAAAAACAGAAGCAAATCTTGCGTTCAGCGCAATTTTTGCTTTTACCGCCGATTGCCCGAAAATTTTTAATTGATTTATATATTTGTTAAAATCAGCCGTATTCATACTGTTGTAGGGAGGGTCTTTAAGCGTTATGTCTTCAGGAGTAACGTTTATGTTGGAATTATATGTTTTAAAATGGACTTCGTTCAAGAAGTCGCTTTCAAAGCCTCTCATAACGCCGTTTTTAAGTATCCAAGAGCCGTCTTCCCAATCGGCTTTTTCAGCTAAAACAAGTCTTTTTAATTCAAAATCTTTATTATATCTTTCAAATACGACGTTTTTCATTGTATTTGTTTTTGTGTCAAGATGTCCTATAGTAAATCTTACGTTATTTTTTAACGTTATTATTTGATTGTAAAAATCCGTTTGTAGGCGTATTTTTTCTTTTTTTATTTTTTCAATATCTATTTTTCTGTTGCAAACCGTTGTTTTAGGGATAATAAATTCTCTACAAGCAAGGTCTGCAAGTCCTATAATAAAGCCGGTCGCAAGTAAAAGCGAGATAACGCGCCACATATTTATTCCAGCCGCTTTCATTGCCGTAATTTCGCTTCTTTTTGCAAGGTTTCCAAGAAAAAATAATAAAGCCGAAAGAGTGGCTATTGGCAAAGCCTGCGCAAGCCACTCCGGCGCATTTGTCAGTATGTGGATAATTATCGCGCTAAAAGTCGCTTTGTGTTCCATGTAAAACTTTATCTTGCCAAGCAACTGAGACGTTATGACTACGACAGAAAAAGCCGCTGTTGTAAATATAAATATTTTAATAAAATTTGCGACAATGTATTTGTAAAGAATTTTTATCATTTTTTTACCATCTTGCCGAACAAATAAATTCCTACCGCGCCTGTAGCCAAATTCGGCAGCCAGAGTATTATTCCTATAGGCAGATATTCTTTTTCGCCTAAATTGATTGAAAGCACAAGCAAGGTATAATAAACAAGGATTATGCCTAAACTTAAACCAAAGCCAACCGCTTTGCCGCCTTTGCCGGTCCGGATCCCTATAGGTACAGCTATGATAATAAAAATAATCGGAGCAACGGCATATATCCACCTAAGCCAATAATCAAGTAAATAAGGCATAAACGCAAGCTTTTGTTCTTTGTATTGTTTTATTATTTCAATTAGTTTTGGAGAAGATAATTCCGACGGTCCTATGCTATAGTTTTTAATATTATCGCGCAAGGGTATAAATAAAGAATATGTTTTAAAAGTTGTGTGGGTCATATTCGCCATATCTGATGGGGAAGCTTTTTGCCAATATCCTTTGTAAAGAGTCAGCTGCACGCCTGTAGCGTAAGCTTTTACGGTAGCTGAAGACGCGGTTATACGCCATGCTCCATTATCATTTTGCGGTAGAGCGTTTTTCTTATCATTTTCAACATAGCCGTTTTCAAATTTGTATATGCTTACGCCAATCAAAGTATTTTTAGCATTGTCAACTTTATTGCTATATATGCTGTAGTCGCCCAGTTTTGTTAAAGACTTCTCGTTAAATTTAACAAGAGGTCTTTTTGTCGCGACTTCTTCAAAATAAGCTTTTAGATTAGAATTTAATTTTGGCGCGAAAAAATGATTAAAAAACGCTAAAAAAAATGAAATGCCGCATACAAAAATTATTGCGGGCATTGTAAGCGTTTTATAGCCAAATCCCGCAGCTTTAACGGCTGTAACTTCATTGTCTGTAGACAATCGCCCGTAAGATAACAGCGCTCCAAAAAGCGTGGCCATAGGTATTGATAATGTTAAGACGTTTGGAAAATAGAAAGTAAACATCTTGATAATTGCCCAAAGGGCTACGCCCTTCTCAATCAAGAGGTCCATAAGATCAAATACAAAAGTTAATATTAGAAGGAATGAAAAGACAATAATGCCGAAAATAAAAGAATACAAAAATTCTTTAATAATGTAAGAATGTATTTTTTTTATCATGTTTTATTTGAGAAAAACTTCGTTTAAAGATTGCCCGATATAAAGAATTGTATAAAATTTGTGTAAAACTTGAAAGAATATTATAATCTGAAACGTTAAATGAGATTGAAAGAAATTAAAATTCTAATTTTAGCGCTTTCGTTGTTTATGTATTCCGCAGGTTTTGCAGAATACAAATCTTTTGCGAAAAGATATAGCGTTTTGGGAGACAATCGGCAAGAAATCTACGGTCAATTTGACGAATACGACAAGTTTTGCGATATTGAAAGCGTAGAGCCTTCGGGAACTATAATCTCGCGGGAATATGTTTCTTCGCAAGACGAAGAAGACTTTCCCGAATCTGTTCAAGAAATAGCCGGGCAAGAGGTATTGGACTATTTTGACGGCGATAAGTCTGAAGCGATGGAATATTCTCCCGAAAAATGGCGGGAAAAAAATAAACGTCGCAAAAGGGCGACAGATCCTGATTTAACAAATCGACATGCCTCGCCTGGAATAGCGGCTGAACTTCCTTTTGAATCAAAACTTTCTCTTTCTGGACGGAAACTGATAGGATTTAACCGCGCCTCAAGAGTATACGACAAAGAAGAAACTGGAAAAAGAAAAAACAATTCGACGTTTAAGATGGAGCAAGAACTGCAGATGAGGGTTCTTGGCAGTATGAGCGAAAGATTAAACGTTAACATTGACTACGACGATACGGTAGGTAAAAAAGATATATCGCTTGTTTACATAGGCAAACGCGGCGAATTTGTAAAAGAAGCGGCTTTTGGCGATATTTCAGTTTGTATGCCGCCTACGGAATTTACAGGATACAAGAAAGAATTGTTTGGTTTAAAAGTCGACGCAGAGTATAAAGGTTTTGACGCGAACGCTTTTTTGAGTAAAACAAAAGGGCTTTCCGAGGTAAAACGTTTTACTGGAAGCACCCAATTAGAAAGAAAAACTATTGCCGACGCTTCTTATGTTAAATTAAAATACTATTGGCTGTTGGCAAACGGCGAGGCGAGGACAATCAAAAATGGAACCGTAAAAGTATTTATAGATTATCAAAAAAACGATCCAAAATATAACTATTCTTATCCGCCGTCAGGCATTCTTCTGACAGACATAAATAATACTCCGGGATTTAATTATATCGGCGGCTTTGTAACTCTCGTTCAAGGTCAAGATTTCATTGTTGATTACGCTACGGGAATGCTTGGTTTTAGAAGCGTTTTGTCCGGCAATTATGTCGTTGCTGTGAGTTATGATTTTACTGATGGGACGTCTTTACCCGCTCCCGCGATAATAAAAGATTCAAATAATACCGCAGGCATTACTACAGAACTTAAAACAGTTTACGATTTGGGAAATTTAAAGATAGTCCGCGACAACGGAAGAGGGAATTTTTTATTAGAAATAAAAGATTTGAATGATTCCGTTCCTGTAAATATTGACGGAGGAAGACCAGTTCCATCTTATCCGTCAAATATTACGGTTGATTTTGAAAACGGATATTTTAGACTTAGCGACAGGCTGCACAACTCTTTGTATAGCGCAGGCGAACATAAATATAACTTTGTAACCGAGTATCAATATACAATTAAAATACTTACTTTAAGACCGGGTATTGTTCCTCGCTCGGAAAAGGTTGTTATTGACGGGAATGTCTTAAAAAATGGAACGGATTACGTTATAGATTGCGATATGGGAATTTTAACTATAAAAAACGATGACGTTATAAAAGAAAATTCCGCGATGGACGTATCTTATGATTATTCTTTATTTGGTTCAGGAAGCGAGACGTCTCTTATTGGAGTTAACGCAAGACTTAAATTAACAGAAAGTTTTTCAGTAGGAGCAAGCGTAATACGCAATTTTACAGCTAAAGGAAAAGAGCTTCCGGATATAAGGAATACTCCGAAGAGCCTTACAATCGGCGAATGCGATGCAAAAATTACGGATTTAGACATAAATTTTTTAAACATGAGAGTTAACGCCGCCGCTGAATATGCGTTGAGTTCTCAAAATAACGACGCTTCTGGAAAAGCGTCGATTGATTCTATGGATAATTCTGTAAAAGAAGATTTGGCAGGCATGTTAGAGGAAAATTGGTTTCATAGCGCGACGAGTTTTCCGACTGTAAGAAGAAACTTAAGAGATTTATCATGGAGAAGTTGCGAGGTAAGCCTTAAAGATATTGATCCATTTTTGGAACTTACCGACGGCGAGAAACAGCTTGTTTTAGATGTTAATTACGATGTTAGGGTTTATTCTCAAATAGCTTTTTCCCAAAAACTCTGTTCAGGTTGGGAGGGGATAGATTATTCAAAAAAACTCTATATTGACGTATGGATTAACGATCCAAATTCTGGAGAACATGAAGTTTTTGTAGAGTATGCTTCATGCATAAACGAAGATGCCGATGGGGATGGGGAGCTTGATACCGAAGATACGGATAATACTGGAGTTTTAAGTCCATGGAAAGATACTGGGCAGACTTATCATAATGCTGATGGAACGGCGTCATTTATCGGCGCTCATAACGGAAAACTTGACACTGAAGATATAAATGGAAACGGCGTTTTGGACACGCAAGACGAAGTCGCTGGAAGTTATTGTCTTTCTTCGTCAAGCGTAACTGTGATAAATAGTAATCCAAACGGTTGGCGACAATTGAGAATATCCATAGATGTCAATGACGCTAATAGAGATATTTGGAGAAATATAAGAATTCTGCGCGTCAAAATATGCCAAACAAGAGGTCTTACTGGGGACCAAGGCGGACTGATGATAGGAAAAATATCAATATCTGGCGACAGATGGGAAAAAACAGGTTTAAATTTAAATGATTTTAATATTTCATCAATAGGCAGATTTGACGCAAATTATAAATCTCTTATGAACAACAAATATTATTTGGATTTATACGGCGTAGAAAATAGCGTAAGAAAAGACGAGAGAGCTTTAAAAATTGAATACGCTTCTTCGCTTTCCCAAGAACAGTTTTTAGCAAAGTCAGTTTATCACGGCGAAGGTCTTGATTTGTCAAAATACGAATCTTTAAGGTTTATGGTGTATGCAAAGCCTGAATATGGATTTGCTCGCGCCGGAGACGTTATAATCTTTAGAGCTGGCGGCAACGACGATAATTATTTTGAGTATAGGGTCGCTGTAACCGACGATCCGTGTTGGCGGGATTGGAATTTAATTGCAATAAAACAAAGCGTCGTTGGACGAACGGCGTTTTGGTCAACATCTGATCCCAATGCTGAAATTATCGTACGCGGAAATCCGTCGCTGGATAGAATATCGCAGCTTGTCGTAGGCGTGGAGTCTTCGGATATAGGCGACAAACGCCAAGTTTGGTTTAACGAAATACATGTTATCGGAAGCAGACTTACAAACGGAGCCGCTTGGAAAACAGGAGGAAGTTTGCAGCGGAGAGGCAACGATGTATTGGGGACGTTAACGGTTGGCGCTTCTAAAAAAAACATAGACAGAAATTTCCGCAATATTACGGCGGGAGTTTATAACAGAGACTTTATTGAAGAAAGCGCTTATTTGGACTTTGAAGGCTGGAAAACAAACAATAATACTGTAAAATTATTTCCGTTAAAAACAGGGATTTCCAAAATAGAAACTATAACGCCGAAAGTTTCAGAGAATAAATCAAATTTAATTTCTTTAAACGACGAAGGTCGCGTTATAAAATATTGCGGATATGCCGAGACGGATTTAAGTCCGGGCGTGAATTTCCCGAAGTTGGGATTAAAATATGATCGCGCAATTATAGATACGTCAAAAATTGAACGTTTAGAAGATAAGGAATCTTTAGCCGGAGAATTTGTTTACAATGTTCCCGTCAACTTAATCATATTCCCGACTAGCGTATCTGCCGATGCAAAAACTTCAAGGTCATATTTTAAAGTTTATCCCGAGACTCATATAGAAGCGTCAAAACAGTTTTTAGGTATGGATAAAATAAGAGAATATCTGGATATTTCTAACTATCATACTTTAGAGCAGTCAAATATGCTTGTTTTGAAAGCTCCTTTCAAATTTACTAAAGGAATTACTTTTTCTCCGGGCTATAGCATAAGTATTGCAAGGGAAAAAAATAAAGATTTTCCTGAAGAAATTGAATACGGCAAATCTTTAAATCAGGGAGTGGGCGCAAGTCTTGTTTTGGGCGTCGCCGATTGGTTTAGCCCTGCGTTTACTTACAGCGTCAATACTAAAGAAAATTACAATGTTCGTTCAAGCGCTAATACTGAATCGCTTCTTATGCCAGGCCAAAAGAAGTATATAGAAAGAAACGGGATTGGAGAAATTTCTTGGAATTTAAATGCTTATGACGTTACTTCTTTCAGGCTTTTAAAGAGTTTATCATTTTCATCGTATTATAAACTTCAAGATTCAGACTCTTATGATAATGTAGATAAAGATTTTCAATCAATAGGCTGGACTAGAGAGAAGCTTTGGATAAGAGATAATCCGTTGATGGACATAGAACCTTTTTATTCGTCAAGCACATATACGGTTAAGACAATTTTAAACAGAAATGATGTTCGTTATACAGGTAAATATATGCCTTTTGAAGCTTTTTCTTTTAGAGGCTTGCTTGCTCCGTTAAATTCTATAAGCGCAAACTGCGCTTATACGCAAGGCAATGAAAAATCATATAAAACAGGCACGTATAATAAAATATGTACGATAATATGGCCTGATGTTTTGCTTGGAATATCCGGCGTTGAAAAGTTTTTTGATCCGATGCGTCTTTTTGGCGATACTCAACTTAATTTAAAGTACAATAATAAAAGCGTAGCGTCTTATAGCGTTTCGTATATTGACGGCGTTATGCGGGGATTGGATTACAGATTTAAATTTTTAAAACGTTTTGATTTATATTTTTCTTTAGAAAACGCAAAGTCTGAAGAATTGTCTTATAATACTTTGAAAACCTTATTTGATTCTTCAGCAAATAAATACGTATGTCAGGGAGCTACAGGATTGGGTCGCTGGCGTTTTAGTTTGAGATACGAAAATGAAGAACGTTGGCAAAAAAACGCTTCAGGAAAATATTCTTCAAATGTTCGTAAAAATTCGTATGTTGGGCAAATAAACGCCGACTTGATATTTCCGTCGGGACTGAAAATACCTTTAATAAGAAAAGCTATCCCTTTGAAAAATAGAATGGTGTTCGTTTCAAATCTAAAATACATAGACCAGAAATCCGACGTTAATGTTGAAAAAGACAATAGTATAAATTACGGCGTCGCCGCTAACGCCGACTATGAAGTGTCAAAATATTTTAGATTTATTGCCGGCGTAAGCTATGACAGATTTGAATTTAGATACAACCGCGATTTAAATTATTATGATCTTGCCGTTATAGGCAAATTGACGGTACAATTCTAAATGAAGAATATATTATTAAAAATTATAAATTTATTTTATCCTGTTACGTGTTCATCTTGCGGAGACGCTTTAAATTCTATATCTCAAACTAGGATATGCTGCGGATGTAAATCATCTTTTAGCTTAATAACCGGGCGTATTTGCCAAAAGTGCGGCGCGCCTTTGTCTTCAGGAGGAGAGTTTTGTCGCGCGTGTAAGAAAAATCCTAAACAATATACATTTGATAAAATGCGTTCTGTTTATGAATATAAAGATTGCGTAAGAAAATTGATTTTAAAATTTAAATATTCTGATAGAACTTTTTTAGCGAAAGATTTTGCTGTAGATATGCATGAAATAGTGAAAAATAACGATTTCTATCAAGAATCTGATTTTATCATATCAGTTCCTTTAAACGTTATAAGAAAAATAAAAAGAGGATATAATCAATCGGAACTGCTTGCCAAGGAATTATCTATTAAAACAAATATTCCCATGTTAAAAAACGTTTTATTTAGAAATAAAATAACAAAACCTCAGTTTAAGTTATCAAGAACTGAACGTTTTAAAAATATAAAGAATTCTTTTTTTGTAAAAAACAAGGAAGTTATAACGGGTAAAAATATACTACTGATAGACGATATAGTTACAACGTCTTCAACTGTTTCCGCTTGTTCGTCCGTTTTAAAACTATGCGGAGCGATTAAAATTTTTATATTAACATTGGCAAGAGATTAAAGCCTGAGTTTATCGGTTCTAACAATACGCTTTGGAAGCAAAAGAAAGAAACCCGCAAAATAAGAAATATGTGAAATCTTCGCGTGTTTTTTATATTATAGTTATTCAGGGGAGGCAAGCATACGCGCAGAACAACTAGTCATGCTGAGCGAATTTTTTGATTGAAACGCCCTTGAAAATAACAGTTTGTCGCTCTTGTAAAAATATCTTTACTTT
>JAITND010000016.1 GCA_031290625.1 Endomicrobium sp.
TTCTATACCTCTTTGAGCTTGTATACTTTCGTTATAACAATGTTTTATTTCCTTCATTTCAATAGCAATATCGGCGACGCTAAGCAAACTCTAAGGAGCGATTCTTCCGGTTACGACAATATTTGACTTCCGGGATAATTGTTTTAAAAGAGCTAAGAATTGTCTTTCATTTATAAATTTATCGCGTAAAGCTATATTAAATTCTTCCAAAACTATTAAATCGTACTCTTTAGGACTAACAGACGATGATTTTACTTTATCCATAGCTAAACAACAGTCGCTTTTTGCGTCTTTGACGCTTACGTTTTTAAATAGATACGGGTGTTTTTTGGCAAACGAAAAAAATCCAAATTGCCTAGGATTGACAAAATTTTCTGTTCGCTGTAAAACTCCTCTCCCTTAAATAATTGTTTCAGGCAAACTTTAAAACCTTGCCCTAATGAACGAATTATTTATCCTATAGCCGCCGTTGTTTTACCTTTTCCGCTACCAGTATTTACAATCATCAAAATAGAAAACCCGCCTTCATTTAAGAGAAAGCAGATTTTTCGTAACAAAACACAGTTACGTCAATAATATGCTTTTGTCTCTATTTTATTTCCTTAAACATTTCTTTGGTCGCGCCGCATTTAGGACAACTTTCAGGAGGCTCGCTTCTTAAACGCTCATATCCGCATATCTCGCATTTCCATTTTTTATCGGAAGTTTTTTTGCGCTTGGGTTAGAATAATCTATGCCGAACAGTTTGTCTTTTGGTCTGCTTTCAGGAATGGGACTCGTCTCTTTTTTACCCTCGTACGCATCTTTAGATACGTATAAAGCGCAAAAGCCCGAACCGTATTTTTTTATATCGTTTTCCATGTATCTGCAGGGACAGATTAAATATGAATCCAAACCATAAACGCTAGTTGAAAGCCTGCGCGGACACGAGGCGTATCCATAGCGTTTTAAATTAACGCAAAGATTCTTTAACAGCTCATTTACAAAAACAGAATTTTTATTAAAATAATATCCTTTCGCTCGGGCGTTTTTTTTAAGATAAGCTATCAACTCTTCGTTAACGTTTATCCTTGTATTCACGCCAGCGCATCTTTTATTGCCTCAGGCTGGAAGCCGCCAATTGTTTTTGTTTTATTGATCACCATTGTAGGGAAACATCCCTGCGGATTTACTAACAACAACTCTTTCATAACTTTGTCTTGCTCGGCGCTTCCAAGTAAGTCAACGTCAACGTAATCGTATTTAATTCCCATGTCGACTAAAAGACGCTTTGTTTTTTTTACACCACACGTAAGTACTTAAAGTGTAAAGAAAAACCGAGTTCTTATCATTTTTCCTATCAACATAATTTATCATTTTAATCTCCTATCGCCGTAAAAATATATACGACTCAGATATAAAATATACGATTACCGCGTAAATTTAACCAAATTTTAATTTCTATATCAAATTATGTTCTTTAAAGCTAAAATAATCGTTATTTGAAACTATTATATGGTCTAAAAGAAGAACTTCTATCGCTTCTAATGCTTTCTTTACTGAAATTGTCGCGGCAATATCGCTTTGAGAAGGACTTAACGTTCCACCTGGGTGATTATGAGCTATTATTATAGAAGCTGCTTTATTGTTTAAAGCTATTTCCGCTATTTTTCTTGGTATGAGGAAAGATTTATTTACCGTGCCGCTTTCAAGCTCTTTGTAAAATATTACTCTGTTTCCAGAATCCAGCGTTAAAACATAAACTTTTTCTATTTTTTCTCCGCTTAAAGAGGAAATTAGAAAATCTTTCACTCTATCTGGAGAGTTTATTTCTTTTTGTCGTTTTACAGCGAGAGAAAGATATAAAGAGGATAGTTTTCTTAAAAATAGTAAAAATCCTGCGGAATAATCCGATAAATTTTTTATCTTTTTTAAATCGTTTATATCGGCATCTAAAACTTGTTTTAGACTGCCAAATTCTTGTATCAACGCTTTAGCTTGAGGCTTTACGTCTCTTCTGGGAATTACGTACGTAAGAACCAGTTCCAAAATTTCATAATCGGCAAGACCTTTAAAACCCGTTTCTAAAAACCTATTCCTGAGTCTATTTCTATGTCCGATGTAGTGAGGTTTTGACTTTTTTTTAAATATCAATAGTTTACCTTTTCTCGGATTTCTTTTTTATGAGACGTTATTTTTTTATTCCTAAAAAATTTTTCTTTTGCTCGTTTTGAACGCTTTTTTTCCGATTGCGTATTTTTTCTATCATTTGACGCTTTTTTGACAGTTCGCCGAGAATCTTTTCTTCTATCTTTCCAGCAAGCAATCGTCTTGCCAAAAATCTGTTTAATCCTTGCGTTCTTTCGCAATGGTTTACTTCCGCGCCAGTAGGCAAATGCTTTAAATAGACGACCGTAGACGCTTTATTGACATTCTGTCCGCCTTTGCTCGGCAAACGTACAAATTTTTTTCAATATCCGACTCTTTTATCGCATAACGTTCAAAAATTTTACCTACTTCAGCCTGTTTTTTTAAACTCGCGCCAAAATCTATCATATTAAAACCTTTTCTTCTTTAAGTTTTCTTACGAATTCATAAGGTTTAACAAACAAGCAAGCATTGATTCCGTTTCTCGCAGCAGCTTTAATATTTTCTTCCATATCGTCGGTAAAAAATATTTCCGAAGGCAAAATACCATAATGACTTATTAACTTTTTATAAATTTTGTCTTCCGGCTTTCTCAAATGCATTTTATAAGAAAGAAAAAAATCATTAAAAAGAGCAAACACCTCGGGATAACGATCTTTCAAATAATTAAAATGCAGCTCATTTGTATTTGACAGTATTGCAAGTTTATATTTACCTGCAAGCATAACTATCAATTCTATTGTTTCAGGCATGGGTTCAAAAATATTATTCCAGTGAAAAGAAAACTCATTATACGTCCCACTATATTCAGTTCGTTTAGCCAAAATATCATAGAAATCAAAAGAAGAAATATTGCCTTTTTCATAAGAATACGCAAATTCAGAATACGTAGGAATCAGCTCGTTAAAATTAGCTATTTTGCGGTTAGGAATTTTTTGGACATAGGCTTTGACAAATTTCATTAAATCAAATCTGAATATAACATTGCCCAAATCAAATACAATAACTTTTGCAGACATGCTAAGCTCTCGGGTGGCGAATATCCTTGCCATGCACCATAAAAATTACATCTTCGCAAATGTTAGTCGCGTGATCGCCAAGCCGTTCTATGCTTTTAGCTATAAACATCAAGTCCGTTGCCAGTTGAATAGTATCCGAATCAGGCAATTTAATCATCACTGTTTTCAATTCGCTTATAATTGCGTCTCTTAAACCGTCTACTTCGTTATCTTTAGATAAAACAGACATGGCTAAATCAGAATCGCTAGTATTAAAAGATTTTATACAATCTATAATCATACTTTGAACAATCCCTATCATCTTTGGAATATTGACGAGAGGCTTGACTTCAGGATACTTTATTAAATCTAAAGACATCTTGGCTATGTTTAAAGACTCGTCTCCCATTCTCTCTAAATCGCTGTTGATTCGCATTGCCGAAGTTATAAATCTTAAATCCGCTCCCGCCGGTTGGTTTAAAGCTATAAGTTTTAAACATTTATCGTCAATAACTATTTCCTGAATATTAACTTCTTTTTCCAAAGAAAGAACCGTATCTATTTGATTGGGATCTCTGGAAACAAGCTCGTTAGTCGCCGCTTGTATCATTTTTTGAACAAGACCCGCCATATCAAGAAGATGATTTTGTAAGTTGCTCATTTCAACGTCAAAGCGCCGCATACCGGGTGCCTCCTTAACCAAATCTGCCGCTGACATAATCGTCAGTCTCTTTTCTTGAGGGATTAGTAAATATTTTCTCAGTTTTATCAAACTCTATAAGCCTACCCATAAACATAAAAGCCGTCTCTTGCGAAACTCTGGCCGCTTGCTGCATATTGTGCGTTACTATTACTATCGTATAATTCTCTTTAAGCTTAATAATCAACTCTTCAATATTTCTCGTGGCAACGGGATCGAGAGACGAACACGGCTCATCAAGAAGAATAATACGCGGAGCTATAGCAATAACCCTTGCTATACAAAGCCTCTGTTGCTGTTCCAAAGTTAAAGATAACGCCGACTTACGAAGCTTATCTTTTATATCGTTCCATAACAAAACGGCTTTTAAACTTTTTTCTACTGTTTCATTTATAACGTCTTTATCCGAAGCTATTCTGTTTACTTTAAGACCAAAAGCCACATTTTCGTGAATTGAAATTGGAAAAGGATTAGGTCTTTGGAAAACCATTCCTACGTTTTTCCTTAATATATCTACATCGGTGTCTTCAGCGTAAATATTACGATTAGAAATATTTATTTCACCGACGGTATGAACATCGTCTATTGTGTCATTAATTCTGTTTATAGACCTCAATAGCGTGGATTTCCCGCACCCTGAAGGACCTATCATGGCAGTTACGCGGTTTTCCCCTATGCTTATGTTAATATCTTTAAGCGCATGAAAATCAGAATAATACAGATTAAAATTTTTTATTTCTATTATGGACATAACAAAACTACTCCTAACCTTTGCAATAACAAACAAAGATTAAAACCGCATATTTTTTAAAATATTTAAAGCAAGCTCTACCGAGTCTCTACCCTGTTCTCCTGAAACAGCGGGCTTTTTGCCTTCTATAACGCTGCTTATGAAGTTGTCCAATTCATAAAAAAGCGGCTCATTTGGCGGGAGTTTGGGTTTCTTTACATCTATATCAAAAAGCGACGCAATTTTTTCTCTTCCCTCTTTTTTTACATAAACTTTAAGATTTTTTCCAGCATAGTCTATTGAAACATAACTATCAGGCTGAAAAATCCTTATCTTCCTATACTTTTCCATAGAAACTCTGCTTGCAGAAACATCCGCCACACAACCGCCGGCATATCTTAATCTAACCTTAGCAATATCCTCAGTATCTGATAGAATTTTGGCTCCGTGAGCTTCCAAAGATACAACTTTATCTTTAACAAGATAAAACAATATGTCCAGGTCGTGTATCATCAAGTCTAAAACCACGCCGATATGATTAGTTCTTGGATCGTATGGTCCAAGCCTGTTAACCTCAATAAACTTAGGGCTGCTGATAAATGGAACGGCAGCTATAATTGCAGGATTAAATCTTTCAACATGACCGACTTGTAGAACTAAATTTCTAGATTTTGCTATTTCTATAAGTTCTTCCGCCTCAGCAACGTTTAAAGTAAAAGGTTTTTCCACCAAACAATGAACGCCGCTTTGTAGAAGAGGTTTTGCAACTTGATAGTGATACGGCGTCGGAACGGATATAACTGCAGCGTCGACGTCTCCGACAAGCTCATTAAAATCCGTTAAGTAATTTGTTTTGTTTGCTTTTGCTATTTTTTCAGCTCTTTCGGCGTCGGCATCTACAACAAATTCAAGTTTTGAATCATGGCGCTCCCCCAAAATTCTGGCGTGGTGTCGTCCTAGAGAGCCAACTCCTATTACCGCGGTCCTTATACTCATTTTTTATAACTCTTTACTACTTTAATTATTTCGTCGACTTCCGCCGCTAAAAGCGACGGGTGGACAGGAAGAGACGCAACTTCCATCGCGGCTTTTTCAGCTTCTTTACAAAGACCAGATTTATATCCGAGTTTTTTATAAAGCGGCTGCTTATATATTACGCAAGGATAATAAACTCCGCTTCCTACGCCTTTATCAGCAAGATGCTTCATAAAACTCTCTCTTTCCTTTGAAGAAATTCTTACCGTATATTGATGAAAAACATGCCTGCAATTTTCAGGAATATAAGGAGTTTGCAAAAACTCTAAATCTTTAAAAGCTTCATTGTATTTTTTTGCATTCGCTATTCTTTTTTCAATCCAACTTTCAAGCTGTTCAAGTTGAGCTATGCCTATAGCCGCAGCTAAGTTTGTCAGTCTGAAATTATATCCTAAAACTGTATGCGTAGAACGCCCTTCTCTGCCATGGTTTATAATTTGCCTGCCGTATTTATCGGCTTTTGCGTCGTTTGTAAGAACTATTCCTCCTTCTCCGGTCATCATATTCTTTGTCGCATAAAAAGAAAACGCCGCAGCATTGCCAAAAGATCCCGCTTTTTTATTTTTAAATTCCGCTCCATGCGACTGGCAAGCGTCTTCTACAAGCTTAAATTTATATTTCTTTTTCAACTTTACAATCGCGTCCATATTGCAAGTAAGCCCGTACAAATGCACTATTACGGCAGCTTTAACATTCTTTTCTTTTTTTAACGTCTCTTCCAATTTAATAGGATCTATGTTAAAGGTTTTCGGATCAATGTCTACAAAAATTGGTTTTGCTCCGCAAAAAAGAATGGAGTTGGCAGTAGCTATAAAAGTAAAAGGAGTAGTAATTACCTTGTCGCCGGGCTTAACGCCAAACATCAAAAGCGCCGTATGGATAGACGTAGTTCCGTTAGCGTTAGCTATGCCAAATTTAGCGCCGCAATAGTCTGCAAAAGATTGCTCAAATTGGGACACGTATTTGCCGCTCGCTAAAATTCTTGAATTCAAAACGTCATTTACCAACCGTCTTTCTCTCTCTCCGATAATCGGACAAGCAACATTTATCATTTTTTACCTCTGTTATTTTATATTCCAATTATAGTCGTACCGAGCTTTTTCGCTTTTTCTATCGCTTCATCTTTATCCAACATCAAAGTAACGCCGGACTCTATCGCTATCGCTCTTACTTTGTTTTCTTTTAAAGTATTAATTGTGTTAAGCCCTATAACGGGAACATCAAACCTAAAATCTTGATTTGGCTTTGCAACTTTAACAACTATAGAATTCGCTCCTCCAAGAGCATACGCTCTTTTAATACATTCATCCGTCCCTTCTACAGATTCCACTGCAAGAACAGACTTATCTTTCACAACAACAGTCTGACCTATATCAAACCCTGAAATATCTTTAGCTATCTTATATCCAAACTCTACGTCTTTATTTTCATCTGAAGAAAGCTTCTTTCCGGCTATCAAACCTTTTGGAGCAAGCAAATGTTTTAGATAGGCGTGAGATACTATAAGATGCATTCCGTCCTTTTCAAATTCGTCGGCAATTGTTTTTAGGATTGTATCCGTTTTCTTATTTATCAAACTTCCCATTACTTTAATAGCGCGAAAGTCCATGCTTATAGCAGAATAAATTTTTACGTGTTTAACTTGACCCGCCGTTATAACAGTTTTTACATTTTCGCTTTTTAGAGCATCTATAATTTTTTGAAACTTTCCTACTGAAAGCCAATATGTTTTATCGCAGATTTTTTCCAAATCAGAATCGGCTTCTTCTTTTAGAGCAATGCAAATTACTCTATCGCCGCTTCTTTTTATTTCTTCGGCAACCAAAAACGGAAATCTGTTGTTTCCTGCTATCAAGCCTATATTTTCCACTATCGTAATAACTCCTTAAAAAACTATCCGGGTCTGGCAATACCTCTTTTAGAATTTTTAATAAACGTTACTATTTCTTGCACCGCTATAGATTTACTTTGTCCAAGCTCTGACAAAGCGTCTTTAAGCATTAACTTTGACATAAAAAGAGCGCGGTACGCCTCTTTCACAGCGTTAATTTCTTCCGTAGGCATTTTCCTTCTTCTCATACCTACCAAGTTCAAACCGTTCGGCGCAGCTCTATATCCCGCGCACAAGACGTAAGGAATTATATCCATTGTTACAGTAGCGCCCGAGCCAACCATAACGCCCTTTCCGACTTTAGTAAACTGATGCAAACCTACGGTAGCGCTTACAAAAGCGTCATCTCCAACCTCTACATGTCCACCTATTGCAGAACAATTTGCAACAATAACATTGTTACCTACTCTAGCGTCGTGAGCTGCGTGCGATGACGCCATAAAATAACAATTTTTTCCTATGATTGTTTTTCCCGTCTTGGCAGATCCTCTGTTAAAAGTTACGAACTCTCTGGCTACGGTCCCGTCGCCTACGCAAACTCTTGAAGGTTCATCTTTATAGCTTAAATCCTGAGGAGCTGTTCCAATAGAAGCTGAATGGTAAATTTTACAATTCTTACCGATTTCGGCGTATTGTATGTAAGCGTTTGAACCAATAATGGCGCCATCGCCTATTACAACATCTTTACCTATCACCGTATAAGCGCCTATTACGACATTGTCGCCTATAATAACAGATTTATCAATTATCGCAGTTTGGTGTATCATTTTTACCCCTGTTTTGGTCTGGCAATACCTCTTTTGGAATTTTCTATAAAAAGTATCATTTCTTTAACATATTGAGACGATGAGTCCTTAAGCTTAACAACAGCGTCTTCCAGAGACAATTTTGACATAAACAATATTTTGTAAGCGTCTTTTATATCTTCAATTTCTGAAAGTTTTACTTTTTTTCTTTTTAAACCTATGAGATTTAAACCGACAAGAACGGCTCTATCGCCTTGAGCCGTTACATATGGAACAATATCCATGCTTACCATTGAACCCGCGCCGATAATTACGGATTTCCCAATTTTGCAAAATTGATGGACGCCTATTCCAGAGCTTAGTATAGCACCGTCATCTATTTCAACATGACCCGCAATACCTGTAGAATAGCCAATTATAACGTTATCGCCTATTATAGAGTCGTGAGCAATATGAGCGCAAGCCATAATTAAACAGTTTTTACCTACAACAGTCCGACCGGCGGCCGCAGTGCCTCTGTTTAAAGTAACGCTCTCTCTGATAGTTGTTCCATCGCCGACTACAACTTTCGTTTTTTCGCCTTGATATTTTAAATCCTGAGGACGTTTGCCTATTGACGAAAAATTAAAAATTTCGCAGTTATGTCCTATTTCGGCATATTCAATTACAGATTGACCATGTATTTTTGTTCCGCTTTTTACAACAGTATCCGTACCCATAACGGCATAAGGACCTATTTCCACATTATCCTCTATAACAGCGCTTTTATCTATTATAGCCGTTTGATGTATCATTTATTACCTCTATAGTTAATTAACAAAACTAACCGACTTATAAGGCGACTACGCGCAAAACGACAAACTGAAAGGCAAGTTTATAATAATAAATTGTTATTTCTCTCTGTCTACAATAATAAACATAAACTCAGCTTCCGTCGCTAATTTCCCGTCAACATAAGCTTCGCCTCTTATCTTTCCGTGTTTTCCGCCGTTTTTGATAATTTTAACTTTTAACTCAAGCAAGTCTCCGGGTTTTACGGGTTTGCGAAATTTTGTTTTATCTATAGACATAAAATACGCAAGCTTTCCCTGCATTTCGGGCTTGGATAGAAACATAACGCACGAGGTTTGAGCCATAGCCTCAACTATTAGAACGCCTGGCATAATCGGTGCGCCCGGAAAATGTCCCTGAAAAAAACCTTCGTTGCCGCTAACACACTTATAGCCTATAGCTTTAGTAGTCTCTGCGCTATTAATTTTAACTTTATCTATCATTAAAAACGGATATCTATGCGGTATATGTTTTAGAACTTCTTCGTGGGATAGAATTCTTTCCGTTCCCGCCGTTTCGCAATTTACGTTCATTGTGACCTCCGTTTGTCCATCTTCTTCTATAACCGCTTCTTCTAAGAATGCTTTTACAAAAGCAATATTATTTTGATGTCCAGGCTTATCTGCAACTATTTTGGCTTTTATCGGTTTACCAGCAAGGTACAAGTCTCCAATTAAGTCCAAAACTTTATGCCTTACAAACTCGTCATCGTAACGCAAAGGTTCTTTATTATGAATGCCGTTTAATCCCAAAACAATAGCATTGTCCATAGAGCCGCCAAGGGCAAGACCATTATTTTGAAGAGCCTCTATCTCATAGTCAAAGCAAAACGTTTTAGCAGGAGCAATGTTGTTTAAATAATCGTCCTTGCTTATGCTCCCAAAAGACATTTGTTGAAATTTTAATAGCGGATGATCAAAACCTATAGTACAGTCTATTTCAAATTTATCTGAAGGGTAAGCCGTTATTTTAGTTTTTCCAGACTCGAAATGAATAGGTTTCTTTATTACATAATATTGTTTCGGAGAATCCAGCGCTTTTAGTCCGCCCTTCAACAAAGTTTCCGCTATTATTTTTGCGCTGCCGTCAAGAATTGGAGGTTCGTTGTTGTTTATCTCTATAATTAAATTATCAATGCCAAGCGCGGCGCATGCCGACATTATATGTTCTATCGTATGAATTCTAACGCCGTCTTTCTCTATAACGCTGCCTCTAACAACAAGTCCTGAAGCCGCATTGGAATAAAGAGCCGCAATTTCAGGTTTATTTGGCAAATCTACCCTGATAAATTTTATACCAAATCCAGCGGCGGCAGGTTTAAAAACCACAACGCTTTTATTTCCCGTGTGGATACCAATGCCTTCAACGGAAACTTCTTTCACAATAGTCGCTTGTTTTGCCATTTAAATTTACTTATCCTCCAAATCTTTCTTTATTTTTCTTAAATCAGAATACATTTCAGGAAGTTTTCTCATTAAGACTCTTATCTTTATGCTTTGATTCAGCGAAGACATGGGATTACCGCCGACAACATCTCCATCTTTAACATTTCCGGAAATACCAGATTGGCCTGAAATCATAACATTATCGCCTATTTTTATATGTCCCGCAATTCCAGTCTGTCCGCCTATTGTCACATTATTGCCTAAATGGGTAGAGCCGGATATTCCAACTTGCGAAACTATTATGCAATTCTCGCCTACTTGAACATTGTGGGCTATCATGACAAGATTGTCTATTTTTGCGCCGTTTCCTATTCTCGTAGCGTCAACAGTAGCTCTGTCAATTGTAGTATTAGAGCCTATCTCAACATCATTGCCTATTTCTACCCTTCCTATTTGAGGAATTTTCTGAGTTTTGCCATCAACAGAAACAAATCCAAAACCATCGCCCCCGATAACAACTCCTGGCTGCAAAACAACTCTGTCGCCTATCAAAGAATTTTCTCTTATTACGACATTAGGGTATATAAGACAATCTTTGCCGATTTTTACGTCTCTGCCTATGTAAACGTTAGGAAAAATTTTAGCGTTGTCTCCAATTTCAGCGCCGCACTCAATTACAACGTTTTGCCCTATATAAGGGTCTTTGCCGATTTTGACTTTATCAGATATTGCCGCCGAGCGATGAATTTTTTTATTTATTAAAGATAATCTTCCTTTCTCTATAATGGAAAGAACCATACTGTACGCATACTTAGGATTTTTAACTTTGATTATGTTTTTATTTTTGAACTGGACAACGTCAGTATTAAGCCCGACAAGAATAACGCCAGCTTGAGTATTTAGCGCATCATGAAGATATTTTAAATTCTCAAGAAAAGAAACTTCATTGTTTTTTGCTTCTAAAAGACCATTTACGCCTGTTAAAACAACGTCTTTATCGCCAATAAGTTCGCCTGAAACAACCGCCGCAAGCTCAAATGCTGTAAACCTCATCTATCTATCCTTTGCCATTTTTATAACTTCATCAGTCACATCTTTACATTTTTCGGTTACAACGCCTTGTTTATCTAAAACTATCGTCGCGCCGTATTTTTTAAGTTCTTCTCTGAGCAAAGATTCTATATCCTTTAATACTCCAGCCGTATTCCTTTCTTCCATTAAAAGTATTTCAATTTTTGTTCTTTCCGACAAATCGGAAATCTCCGATTTCTTAATGTTTATCAACTCGCGAATACCGCTTAACTCTTTGAAAAGCTCATCCAAAGGCTTATTTTCAGACTTTGCTTCCGATATTTTTAAATTAACAATTTTCGCTTGTTCTTTAAGAGAATTAAACTCTTTTACAAGGTTGTCAACGGCGTCTTTGCGCGTCCTTACAAAAGCTTTTATTTCCTTCTTATACTCTAAAGTCATCGGGTGAGAATTAAAAACCTTCTCCATATCGACAAAAATAATATTATCTTTGGCAGTTTTATTTCTAGCGGGATCATCAATCCGTTCAACCGCTCCGTTTATAGGTATTTCAAAACAAAAAGCGGACGCCGTAAATAAGAAAAAAACAATAACAGAAAATATTTTTCTTAAAACCATTCCCTATCCTAAAAGTTGATTATACAAACATTATCTACAGGAAAACCTTTACAAATTACATCGGGAAACCTATGGAGAAGTATATCTCTTGCAAATTCTCTTTTTGTTTATGATTAAACCCGTACGCCCAACCAATTCTTATAGGAAACGCTGGCGTCGCAATTCTCAATTCAAACCCTGCTGAAGAACGAAGATTGTTTTCTCCAGTTCCAAACCATTTTAGAGTTCCGTACCTTCCCCAATCGCCGCCTATATCGTAAAAAAGCGCGCCGACTAAAATTGAGTTGCCCCTCTCGGCGACTAGCGGGCATTTATATTCAAAATTAATAACAGCTTTATAGTTACCGCCATCGGCAGGACCGATTTCTGTTCTATACTTATAACCTCTTACGCTTTCTGGGCCGCCTGTGTAAAACCTCTCGTAAATAGGCACTGTCGTTGAACGTCCATAAGATACTATAAAACCAACTTCCGCCCTTGCGCTAAATACAAACTTCCAAAATACAGGCAAAAACCAAGAGCTTTTTAAAACCGTCCTTACATAATCAACTTCTCCGCCAAAATAAGATCCTGCAAGGTTTACGCTCAATGCTTGTCTGTCGCCGCTTGTTGGATCATATCTATAGTCCAACGAATCGCGCACTATTTGCATAAATACGCTGGTTGTTCTATCTTTAGACAAATCTGACGCTTTTTCTATCTCGTGTTTTTTTGAATCGTCAATATTGGAAAGCATTACAT
Organism: Endomicrobium sp.; assembly: GCA_031290625.1. Taxonomy (GTDB): domain Bacteria; phylum Elusimicrobiota; class Endomicrobiia; order Endomicrobiales; family Endomicrobiaceae; genus Endomicrobiellum. Next base: position 12,835 of record JAITND010000016.1, read on the forward strand.
TTTCGTATCTGTAACCAAACATTAAACTTACAAGCGGGCTGATTCTAGGACCTACGCCGACTGAAAAACCTGTTCTATGTTCGTCATAAGCATTAGTAACATCGGCATAATCTTTCTTTCTAACCATATCAAACGCGCTTAACGTTAAACTTGCATTTTTGTCAAAAATATAAGGCTCCGTCCAACTTATATTGAAATTTGTCTTTTTCTTTCCATACTCAACCAAGAAATCCAAGCGTTGACCCAAACCAAACAAGTTCATATGCATAAGACCACATGTAAAAACAAGTTCGTCAACTGAAGAATAACCTACGCCAGCATTGATATTGCCTGGTTTTCCTTCCATAATTTCAATGGCCAAATCTACAATGTTAGGAACGACGGTAGGCAGCAAATGAGGTTCAACGCCGTCAATGAACCCTAAGTTCCTTATTCTTTGCATACTTCCTATAAGCTTCTTTCTTGAAAATACGTTTTCAGGCTTTAATAATAACTCCCTTCTGATAACTTTTTCTTTAGTGGACTCCAACCCTTCTATATAAATATTTCCAACATAAACGATTGAATTTTCTTTTATATTCCAATCAACGTCCACAATATCACCGCTCTTATGAAAATCTGGAACAATCTGAGCTTGAAGATACCCTTTATCCGCATAAGACTCGGCAATATCCTGTTTTGTTTCGGCAATTTTTTGCTCGTTAAACACTTGTCCCTTTTTAAATTTTACCGTCTTTTTTAACTCTTTGTCTTCTAATGCAAAATTACCATCAAAAGCAATTTCTCCTATCTTATATTTGCCGCCTTCGCTTATGTTCAAAGTCAAAAATATTTCCGTTCTAGCTTTGTTGAAAGAAGTCGTAGACGTTGCCAGTTTATAATCTATAAAACCGTTGTTTTTATAAAAAGCCTCTATATCTAATAAATCCTTTTGATAATTTTCATCTTTAAATATTTTCTTAGGTCTTATTTTTTTCATAAGTTTAAGAATTTTTTTCTCAGAGTATGAAATAACGCCTTCAATTTTAACACCGCCTATTAAAATTTTATTATTTTCCGTTATAAGGAAAGTTACGGTCATTTTATTTGTATCCACATCAATGGTTGGATAAGCTTCAATAACGCAATCGGCATAACCTTTGTCGCCGTACAACTTTATTATCTTTTTTTTTGATTCTTCCAGCTTTAAAATATCATAGAACTCTTTTTCTTTTAAAACGCCGATGTCTTTAAGCTTACTTTTTGAAAATTCAAAATTGCCTCTAAAAACAATATTTTCTATATAAGGCTTTTCAACAACGCCAAACGTAAGAACTCCAGTATTTTTATCAAAAGTAAAAGTACAGTCGTCAAAATATTCAAGCTCAGTAATAGAACGAACCGCAGCTCTGACTGACTCTAAAGAATATACTTTGCCCTTCTTAAGTTTTATTTCAGATAAAACGCTTTTTTCTTTTACGTTGCGCAAGCCTTCAATATTTAATTTAGAAATTATATTATCGGCGGAAGCGAACGCGGACATTAACGCGCAAACGCACAGCACTGTCAAAAATAACCGAAGTTTCACAGCGAACCTCCTAAGAATTAAATTTTTATCAAAAAAGTTATACTAACTAACAAACATTACTTAATAATTGCATTTGCGCTTATTTCCCAGATAATACGTATTCCTTCCAGAGTCAAATTGGGAAGAATAACTTCTATTTCTTTTATTTCGCCAAGCATAAGACCTGCAAGCCCGCCTGTGGCTATTATGCGCTCTACCGCCATTTCATTCTTCATTCTCTCAATAAGTTCTTTAACAAGTCCAACATAACCAAAATAAAGTCCAGACTGTATGCACTCCACAGTCGTCGTTCCTATTGATTTTGGCGGTTTCTTCATCTCAACTTGCGGCAACTGGGCTGTTTTCAAATTTAAAGATTGAGCCGATATTACAGGTCCAGGAGCTATAGCCCCGCCCCTGTATCTGCCTTTTTCGTCTATACAATCAAAAGTTGTAGCGGTCCCAAAATCTACGATAATACAACCGCATCCATACATGGAATAAGCGGCAACAGCGCCCGCAATTCTGTCAGCTCCAACTTCTCTAGGATTTGCCACGGCAAAAATAATGCCGCCTGAATTAGTATGGTTTACAAAGAAAACTTCTTTTCCAAAATAATTTCTTACTAAATCTTCAAAAATAAGATTTAACGACGGAACAACGCTCGCTATACCCACAGACGTTGCTTTTTTCGCGTCAACCCCGGAATAAAAGAACATATCCATAAGCATTGTCGCATACTCATCGGAAGTTTGTTCTTTTATAGTAGACATTCTCCATACTTTTAATGGTCCTGGCAAAACTTTGCCGTTGCGCATATCAAACAAACCTATAGTTATATTTGTATTACCTATGTCTAAAGCTAAAAACATGTTTTCCTCTTACAATACTTACAAAACAGTCTTATTAAAAATATTATTGCCAAAACTATCTATCGCAACAACTAAGGGCATATCCTCGATTTCAAATCTATAAACAGCTTCAGGTTCTAAATCTTCAAAAGCCAACAATTCGGCTTTTTTTACTGTCTTTGAAATAAGCGCTCCAACACCGCCTGTTGCGACAAGATACGCCGCATTGTTCTCTTTGAAGGCTTTTGCCACCCATTCCGTTCTGGCGCCTTTACCTATTAAAACTTTAACGCCTTCTTTTAAAATCCTCGGCGTATAAACGTCCATTCTGGAAGACGTTGTAGGTCCGCAAGATCCCACAATCTCTCCGGGTTTTGGCGGAGTAGGTCCACAATAATAAATTGCTGAATTTTTTAAATCAATAGGCAGCTTTTCACCCTTGTCTAAAATATCTACAATTCTTTTATGCGCGGCGTCTCTTGCCGTATAAATATTTCCGTTAAGTAGAACTTTTTGTCCGGCTTTTATATCTTTAATATTTAAAATTAAATCTTGTAAATTTATTTTCATATAGTGATCGTCTTTCTTTTGCAAGAATGGCATTGAATGCTTACCGCAACAGGAAGCGAAGCTATATGCGTAGGTTTTGCAGTTATAAATACGGCAAGCGCCGTAGTATTGCCGCCCATTCCCATCGGACCTATATTTAATTTGTTGATTCCTGAAAGTAATTCTTGTTCTTTTTTAGCATAGAATGCATTTTCATTAACGCCGCCTATTTCTCTAAGCAACGCTTTTTTTGATAAAAGTCCAACTGAAGCAAAATCCCCGCCGACGCCAACTCCTATAATTAAAGGCGGGCAAGCGTTTTTTCCTTTATCTTTTACAACGCTTAATACAAAATCTTTCACGCCTTCCCAACATGCGGAAGGCGTAAGCATCTTTAACGCCGAGGCGTTTTCACCGCCGCCGCCTTTAGGAAGAAACGTAATTTCTATTTTTTCTCCCGAAACAATATCAATATAAATATTACTTGGCGTATTGTCCGTTGTGTTTCTTCTTTCCAGCGGATCAGAAACAACGGATTTGCGAAGATAGTTATCTTTATAACCCAAAGCAACGCCTTTGTTTATTGCATCGCAAATATTACCGTTTTCTACGCGCGCTTCTTGACCAAGCTTAATAAAAAAGTTGGCCGTTCCTGTGTCTTGACATAAAGGAACCTTCTCTTTTTTGGCAATAGACGCGTTTTTAGCTATCTGCTCTAATATGTCGCGAGCTGCCGAGCAGTTTTCACAGCGTATACAGGCGCTTAAAGACTTTAAAACATCGTCCGGGAGATTATAATTTGTTTCAGCGCATAAATCTTTAACGGCGTTTGTTATAATCTCCGACTCTATTTTTCGCACTTTTTTATGTAACCTTTTTTCATCATAGTTTCGGTTATTGCTCTGCTTCTTTTTATTATCTCTTTCGCATCGCTATAAATTTTATCGTAACTTAATTTTTTGGCGGCTATTTTTTCTTTTACCGCTTTTACGCCTATAGCGGCCGCTATTTTTGGAAATATTTCCCAATCGTCCATCGTTGGAAGGATTTTGTTAGGTCTTATTTTATTGTCAGGTATACATGAAGCGAGCTCTATTGCCGCGGTTATGCACATTGCGTCGGTAATTGAGGAAGCTCTTACGTCTAACGCTCCTCTAAAAACACCGGGGAAACCCAAAGAATTGTTAACTTGATTTTCAAAATCGCTTCTGCCTGTGGCAACAACGGCAGCGCCCGCGTCTTTAGCATCCCAAGGCCAGATTTCAGGCGTTGGATTGGCGCAAGTAAAAACTATAGGATTTTTAGCCATAGCTTTTATCCATTCTTTCTTTATCACTCCGGGTCCTGGAGCGGATAAAGCTATAACAACATCAGCATTTTCCATCGCTTCTTTAGCTCCGCCTCTAATGTCGCTCGCATTTGTTATTGACGCAATATTGCGCTGTTGTTTGCACGACTCTAAATCTTGGCGATCTTTGTGAAGCGTCCCTTTTATGTCAACCATAACTATATTCGCAGGATTTGCTCCATAAAGCGTCAAAAGTTTTGATATACAAATATTTGCAGCGCCCGCCCCTATCATTGCTATCTTTATTTTGTTTACTTTTTTACCAACAACTTTTAATGCGTTGATAAACCCTGCAAGCGTAACTAAAGCGGTTCCTTGTTGGTCGTCATGCCACACAGGTATTTTGCATTCTTTTCTTAAGGTATCCAATACGGAAAAACATTTAGGTTGGGAAATATCTTCTAAGTTTACTCCGCCAAAAGACGGCTGCAATATTTTAACCGTTCGTATTATTTCTTTCTCGTCTTTAGTGTCAAGACATATAGGGAAAGCGTCCACGCCGCCAAGATACTTGTATAAAAGAGCCTTTCCTTCCATAACAGGAAGTCCTGCTTCGGAACCAATGTCGCCTAGTCCAAGCACTCTTGTGCCATCGCTTACAACCGCCACAGTATTCCACTTATTTGTATATTCGTAGACAAGTTCTGGATCTTTGCTAATGTCAGCGCATACGGCCGCCACGCCGGGGCTATACCATATTGAAAAGTCGTTTAAAGTTTCAACTCCGCACTTTGGAACAACTTCTATTTTTCCGCGGTAAAAAGGATGCAGTTTTCTTGCAAGTTTTGCCGGCTCTTGAGCAGCCTTCAAAAGCATAACTTCATTAACTTTTGTTCGTTTTTTCATATATCTTTCCCGCAAATTATATAATCCAATAATTACGCGAGTATTATATATCTTTAGACACTTGACCGTCAAACAACTAAAAAAGCAAAAACCCGGGCGGCAAGAAATTTTCTTGCCGCCCGGGTTTGAAATGCGCTTCTAATTACGCTGCAGCTGACGCCGCTCTTGCACTGTTGCGTATGCCTGTTAAAGCGTCTACTCTTTAGTTTAGCGTCTCTCATCATAGGCATCAATGTTTCCAATTTATCAGACAGCACTCTCTTACCCCTTTTATTATCCTTACTTTCCAACGCTGTTTTTAATTTACTTATATCTATATCTCCAAACAACTTGCCGGCAGGAACCATATTTTGCTCTTCTCCTTTAAAGACATCTACAAAAACATGAGACTTTACGCCTACAGTCATATCGGTTATCTCGCGTTGTATGCCGTCAAAATCGCGAGCATTTATCATCCCAGCCACTTCGCGCTTATCTCTAACTACCATTAGAACGCTTGCAACAATTCTTATCAACTCTAAGACTTCGTTAAATTCGTTTTCTTTTAAAGCTCCTTGCGCAAACTGTTCAAGAACTTCTTTATACGTATTAAAAGCTGCTTACGCTATATTAGCCTCGTCGGGAAGTTCTCCTTCTCCCAGCTTAAGGAAACTCTTCATTTCGCCGATATTTCTAAAATAACACAATGCTTTTAGCAAAGCGATTTGCATTTCGCCGGGTTTAGTAAAACCTTCGCCTAATTTCCCAACCAGCCTTCTTCCTGTTCTCTGCACGCCTATGCTCCTATCTATTTTCGCCTCAATAGGAAGAATGTCTTTAAAGGCTTGGTCTTTGATTCTTGCCAAATTGCCTCTTGCGCCAGCAAGGTTATTCTCGTCAAAATATCTATCGTCCGCCAGTCGATCTATAGTAATATTCCGATCTTCGTCAGAAATAACTCCGGGAGCGGTCTCTTGTTTTAAAATATCTTGCAACCTTTTAATCATAACATCGTAATTTTTTCTACTTTGAAATCGTTAAACATTACTACAAGCAGCTTTTTAGCCAATTTCTTAAACTCGTCTAAATTGATAAAATCCGGAGCCATTGGATTATTTTCAAAAATAAGTTTGCTGATAGCCGCCATATCCCATTTAAATTCTTTTGCAACCAATTCAAGTCTCTTCTTTTCATCCGCTTACCGTAGGCTGTGAACAATGATGCAGTTACAACGACGGCTATGCTCTTTAAAAAAACGTTATTTTTCCAATATGTTTCAAAATACTCTGCAATTTTTGACTTTAGGTTCATGAAAAATCCCCCGTTAGTCTTTATTTCATTGTAAAAAACAAAAAACTCGGCGCAGATTTAAACGCCGAGATTTTTATTTTTCAACCCAAACAAAAATACATGTCCGCCGCAAGCTTTTTGCGTCTTAGAGCAAAAATAAATATTATAAACAACAACAATATAACTTCATGCGCTAAAAACTTCGGAATTATTTTGTAATTCATATACAGTCTAAAAAACTCTACAGTTGACATAAAAGCGCAACAAGCTTTGTCTGAAACAAATATAATTATTTTTTTCGCATTAGAAAGAGAATTGACGCTTATTGCCGATACCGAATTATTATATCCAGTATTTTTTGGCTTTTTTTCTGATTTTCCTCTAGAAGGAGCGCTAATATCTGCGGTTTGAATTGAAAATAAAAATTTTTGAATATCTTTTAGAAGTTTACGGGAAAGTATTATTATAGAGTCATTGCAACACTTAAACAGATTTGAAACAACGTTATGACCGGGAGGATTAACAACAAAAACAAGACTACCTTTGCCGATGTTAATAGCGCTTAAAGAAAAACCGTTCACGCTCATACAGCCAAGAATAAGAAACGCACATATTTTCTTTTGACGCAAGAAAATTCCTTAAATTCCCCAAAGTTGAACAAATTCCTTTTGACGCTCACCTCAGCTCCTTAAAGCTTATTATGAAAGCGCGGCTTGGAACATCAACAAAAAAGAAATAGACATATTCGGACAGTCAAAAAAAAAATCGGACGAGACGATAAAATAATATACAACGCGAGCAAGAAAAAACTTATCCGTATTGTATATTACTAATTTGCAAAAGTCAAAAATAAATTTTTAAAGTTATAAATCTTTTTCCTTCAACTGCGCGTCAGTATAATCCGCCATTCTTTTATCAGGCCTGCCTACGCTTTTACGAAAGAAGCGTCTAATTTTATCCATATACTCAAATATTGACGGGATCACTACCAACGTAAGTATTGTAGAGCTTATTACTCCGCCGATAACGACAATACCCATACCTCTTCTAAAATGACCTACTTCGCTAAGACCCAAAGCAGTAGGAAGCATTCCCGCAATAAGAGCAAAAGAAGTCATAAGTATAGGGCGAAATCTTATGGTTCCAGCTTTTATTATTGAATCGTCTATATCCAACCCCGCTCTCATTTGTTGTTGAGCATAGTCAACCAAAAGAATAGAATTCTTTGCCACAATACCAAGCAACATTATCATGCCTATCATTGTAAACATGTCTATAGGCTGGCCAGATATCAACAAGGCAATAATCCCGCCGATAATTGCAAGAGGAAGAGCCGTCATAATTGTAAAAGGCGTTATTACAGACTCATATAAACTTGCAAGAACCATAAATATGAACACTATTGAAAGAGCGCCGGCTATTATTATGCTCTTAAACATATCTTTCATATCTTCGGCATGACCCGATAAATTCAAAACTATATTTTTATATTTATCAGAATTTTGAGGGTCGGACTTCAATTCGTTAAATATCATTACCGCGTCTTTTTGTATTTCACCTATTGCTCCGCCTGAAGCGACGTTTCCTTCAATAGTAACATAACGAGTTCTGTCTCTTCTAAATATCTGCGTCGGACCTGCCGACAACTTTGTATAAGCTACATTTTTAAGCCTTATAAGTTTATTATTAACATTATTTACATATATAGAGTCAAAACTCTCGGCGATATCTTTTTCGCTATCTTCGTATTGAACTCTTATATCGTACTCAAGACCATGCTCTCTGTACTTGCCAGCTAAAGCTCCATCAATCATAGCCCTTACTTCGCTTCCTATAATCACGGAACTTACGCCGTACTTTTCCATTTTCTTGGTATCCAGCTCAATACGGACTTCAGGTTTTCCGGGCTTATAATTGGAATGTATGTCAACAAACTTCGGAATACTTCTATATCTCTTAATAAGCTGTTGCGCCGCGCCATACAATACGTCAATATCTGCGCCTCTAAGCTCAACTACAAACTCGCTGCTGTTTCCTCCGCCAAGCGACTGCCTTACTATTGAAATTTCAAGTTCATTACCGTACTTATCGTTTAGCGCTTTTCTCAAATAATCTTTCATTTCTGAAGTAGTGCGCGTTCTCTTAACAGAACTTTCTAACTTTTCTTTTTCGCCAAACAACTTTGTAATAAAGGCGCTCTTAGATTCATTTGGAATCATTTTGACATAAATACTTGCCTGATTAGAGAGGTTAGAAAACATATCGCCTCCCCCTATGGTTGAAGAAACAAGCTCAATATCGGAATCGCTCATAATTATATCTTCTATATCTCTGGCATATTTATCCATTTGATCCAATGAAGTTCCCGGTTCTGCGGTTAAGTTAACATTAAACTCGCCCCATTCTGAAGCAGGCATAAATGTTGTCTTAATATACTTTTTTGCTATGCCTATAGTGGAAATAAAAACAACCAAAGAAATAACTAATGTCGCAAATTTCCAACTTAATATAAAATGTCTTTGTTTACCAGCCAATTTAACAGGAATATTTAACACATCTTTTTTGACTATAAACGTTATAAGAACCTTATATATATTTTCACAAAAAGCAAAGACTGAGTTAAACCAATCCACAGTAATTCGTCTGAAAATTTTTACAACAAAGTCGCTAATCTTTTTGAATTTTGACTTTTTGTCGTCTTTAGCTTTATCGTGGTCAGGAATAATATAAGCTGAAAGCATAGGAGCTATTGTTAAAGCGTCTATAACAGAAATAATCATTGCAAATACTACGGTTAATCCGAATTCTTTAAAAAACCTTCCCATTATTCCGCTTAAAAAAGCAACTGGCAAGAACACAGCTATAACTGTGCTTGTTGTGGCTATAACGGCCAAAGTAACTTCATTAGTACCGTCAATTGCCGACTTTATTGGGTTTGATCCTTGTTCATAATGCCTAAAAATATTTTCGCGGACAACAATAGCATCGTCAATCAGTAAACCTACGGCAAGAGATAAAGACATTAAAGAAAGCACATTCAAGCTAAAACCGGAAGCATACATAAACACAAAAGAGCCTATCAAGCTATTGGGCAAAGACAAAGCCGTTATAAGAGTAGAACGCCAGCTTCCCAAAAAGAAATAAACCACAACTATTGCAAGAAAAATGCCTTCTATTATTGTAGACCTTACGTCTTCAATATTCATTCTTACGCCGCGCGCTTGGTCGGAAATAAGCGTAAGCTTAGGACTGCCGTTATATTTTTTATATTTTTCGTTGGCTTGAGCTATTTCTTTTATTATTCCATCGGAGACAGCTACATCGTTTCCTTTAGCCTGTCTGTAAACCGCAAGCAAGAGAGACGGTTGATATATTATCTCGCCGTTTTCTTTGGTATCAAGCCTTGCTCTTGAAACTTCCGAAACTACACCGTCGTCAATTTTTGCAACGTCTTTCACGACAACAGGCTTATCGTTGCCCATGAAATTTACTACTACATTGTTTATCTGCTCTACAGACTTAAACTCGCCCATAGTTCTAAAAGATATTTCTTTACTACCTCTATTTACTCTTCCTGCCGGGATATTTAAAGCGTTAGACTTAATTCTAGCAGCCAAAGCGGTAAGAGTCAGCTCATGTTCTTTAAGTTTTCTCCTGTCGGCGTTTATATGAATTTCTCTTTTGGAACCGCCTATTATATTTACCTGAGAAACTCCCGAAACCTGCGCTAAATCTTTTGAAACTATATCATCTGCAAAATCATACAATTCTTTCGGACTCATGCTTTCGGATTTCAAGCTCAACATTACTATAGGCATTGAGTTCATATCCGCTTTTATTATCAAAGGATCGTCTATATTTTCGGGCAAATCATTTCTTATCCGCCCTATTTTATCTCTTACCTCTTGAGCCGCGACATCTGGATTTTTTGTAAGTTCAAACTCGCCGATAACTACTGAAACGTTATCTTGATTTATGGAATAAGAATGTTTAAGACCAGCTACTCCGCTCAAAGCGTCTTCAACAGGCTTTGTAACAATCTGCTCAATTTCTGCAACGCCCGCTCCCTTATAAGTTGTAACTATAATCACGTAAGGAAATTCAACATCAGGAAACATTCTTACGCTTAGCTTGCTCGAAGAAACAAGCCCTAAAATAATAAGCGTTATAAGTAAAGCGAAAATAAAAGTCGGACGTTTAATTGATAATCTTGCCAAATTCATAACTTTCTACCTTCTACCTTGTATTCTTTCTTTTCAAATTAAAAAACTTCGTTAACGCCGCTGTAAAAAGCTTTTGCTTGTTCATTTATTTGAATAAGCTCCAGTATGCCTTTAAAAACATTAAGAGCGGCGCCGTCTAAATCTTCTTCGCTCTGCAAAAGCATATATGTAGTAGTTCTTCCTTTTTTTAAAAGATTTCTGTCTTCTTCGTAACGCTGCTTTTGTATTTTTTCAACTTCAACGGCAAGGTCCATCCTTATTCTCGCATTGTTCCAATTGTCAATCAACTGAATCCAATCGTCGTTTTCTTTTACAACTGCGCTTTCAGCCGCCGTCTGGGCAGAAACTTTTGCAGCTTCATAGCCTTTATCTATAGCTTTTCTAAGTTTAAAGTCCAACGGCAGAGTATATTTCAAACCTAAGGAATAGGACGGTCTGTCGCCGTTTTTTACATGATCAAAAGATTTGCCTGAAGATTGTTCAACGCCGTTAACGGAATATTTACCTTCTAAAATCAACTCAGCTCCTCGGCTTCTTTGAGACGCTTCATGGTCATACAAAGCGGTATTTATGTCTTCCAAAGCCGCAAGAACGTCAGCCCTTGCGCCTTTCTTTGTAAGAGTCCCGTCAATTTTAAACGAATTACCCTTATCTTCAAACTTCTCAACGTCATACCTTACTCTATCGTCTTTAATATTTAAGAACTGGTTAAACGTTCTGTTGGCTCTATTTTCGTCTTCATAAGCAAGTTTTAAATTCAATTCGCCAGACTTTACCGCCGCCTGCGACTGAAGCAAATCGGATCTCTCGACCAAATCCATATTGTATCTTCTTTGATTCCAGTCCAAAAGCCTTCTTTTTCTGTCAAACGATACTTTTCTAAAATCTATTACAGTTCTTGCATAGGACAAGTTCCAATAAGATATTTTCGCATCTAATAAAAGTTTTTGTTTTTTATATTCCAATAAATACAAGGCTGATTTTGCGCTTGCTTTTTGTTTGGCAAGGATTGCTTTTGTAGAGCCGCCGTTTATATCTTTCCACAGAGACTGCTGCACTCCGACAAAAGGAGCGATATCGCTTACGTTATAGCGAGTCTCGCCGAGCGCCGCGCCAGAAACATAATCATAAGTCCCATAAATTCCTTCAATTCCTAAAGAAAATTGCGTTCCGGTTGCAAATTGTTTATTTAGAGACGCGTCGTACTTCCAATTTGACGCTTCGTTAAGTTTGGCAAGTTGATTATAAGGTCTGCCGCTTTTATCATCGCTGTAACTTACGTCCGCGCTAAGGGAATATGCGTACACCCTTTCTATATCGGCAAGTTTGCCTTTTACCGCGTCAATACTTGCTTGAATGGATTTCAAACCGCTATTATTTTTAGCAACCATATTCAGATAGCCGTCAATTGTTAACATCTCTCCGTAAGCAAAACTTGCAGCAAAACAAAATGTAAAAACAAACAAGAATCTAAACTTCTTCATAAAAAAATTTCTCCAATAATTATCTTGCGCTCTTAGCTACGCAAGCTCCAACAAAACAACAGTTTCCGCATGGCGCGTCTGCGGAAACATATCAACCGGAACAATCTGTCTGACCTTATATATAGTACACATTTTAATTATAATTTGCAAATCCCTAGCAAGAGTAGAAGGATTGCAAGAAACGTAAACTATTCTCTTAGCATTTGAGTCCGACAAGAAATTTATAACGTCTTTAGTAAGACCGCTCCGCGGAGGATTCACAACTATAACGTCAAATGTTAAACCGTTTTGATTAACCCACTGTTGTGCGGTCGTCGCATGGAATTCGACATTATAAACATTATTTGCCGCGGCATTTTCTTTGGCGTCTTCAATAGCCCGCTCAACCTGTTCTATTCCAACAACTTTCTTCACATTATGAGCCATAGAAATGCCGATTGCGCCCGTACCGCAGTATAAATCAAGCAAAACGTCTTCTTTGGACGGGCTTAGCAGCTTCAAAACCTCGTTATACAAAACTTCCGTTCCTTTTGAATTTGTTTGGAAAAAGGAAAACGGCGAGATGTTGAAAAAATAATCTTTTCCACCGACGGTAAGTTTTTCCGTAATATATGGTTTCCCATACGCAAGAGTAGTCTTATCAGATACCACAGCGTCCGACTTTCTTCCGTTTATCGTCCAATAAACGCTGTCTACGAACTCCGCTAGTTCTTTTACAAGAGGCTCTAAAAACAACCGCTCTTGATCGGTATTATTTGTAACTATATTTATAAGAAATTGATTATTGTTTGCGGCTTTGCGCAAAACTAAATGTCTAAAAAATCCTTCATGCGTTTTATTTTTATACGCCGGAATATTATTTTTATTGGCAAAAATTTTCACTGTTTCCGCCGCGCGTAAAAAATCTTTATCCGCTATAAAACACGGAGGAACAGATATATATTTGTTGAAACTTCCTCTGCGGTGAAGCCCTAAATCCGTTTTAAAATCGTCATCAACTAAACCGTCTTTAGAAGACTTAAAAAAGCTAAATTCCATCTTGTTTCTGTAAAACCATATATTTGGACTTGTTAAAATTTCAGAAATCTTAACGCCTGCGAAATCTAAAAGTTCCGAAACATACGCTTGTTTATATTTGATTTGATTTTCATACGAAGTATTTTGAAAAGAACAACCGCCGCATAGTCCAAAAGACGGACATAGAGGAAACGTCCTTTCGGAAGACTTAGAAGTAATTTCTTTTACCAATCCTTCCCTAAACGACTTTTTATCCTTTATCACCGACACGTCTGCGCGTTCATTGGGAAGAAGTCCTTCGGCAAACAACGCAATTCCGTCATCGCATCTGCAAAGAGATCTTCCTGGAAAAACAATTTTTTCGCATATTACAGTTATAATTTTATTTTTTAAAGACATGAACCCGTATCTTCTTTTAAAGTCTGAATTTCCTTCCTTGCGCTTTCCAAATCAACCAGCGTCTGCTCAAGTTCGCCAATCTTAACTTTAAGTTTTTCATAAAGCTTCGTTAGAGTTGTTTATAGCCCGAGCAATCCGCGCGACAAATACCGAAACATCTTTTGAATTTGTCGCGTCTTTTAGCAAAAACGTCGTCATCGGAAACAGATTTTCCAAACCTAAGCTTGAAAAAATAGCATTAGAGCTTTCATACAAAGCCGCCATAATTCTTAGCTCATTTTTTCCATAGCCTTCTCAGCAAGAGCAGTAAGTTCGTCAATAATCGGTATTTCTGCCTCTATCGGCAGTACTTTGCATCCTTATCTGTAGTTAGCAAACTGAAGAGGCAATGAAAAGGACGCTTCTTTTAGATATGCCATGACTTGTTGCAAATCGTCTTTTTTAGAAGAAATAACTTTTACTTTTGAACCGTCTATTTGTGTTTGAACTTTTATTTTTGAATCTTTTATAAGTTTTACAAGCTCTTTTGCTTTATCCGTAGATAAACCAGAAATAATTTCCGCAGCCTGTCTTACGTATCCTTCAAAAGCTTTCTCTTGAGATTTATAATCGAGAGCTTTTATTGAAACTCCCCTCTTTGCAAAACGCCCCTCTAAGATGTCTTTCAATGCTTTCATTTTAAAATCGTCGTCAGCAATAAGAGTTATTTTTTTATCATTTTTGTTAAGTTCTATTGAAGATTTGCATCCCTTAAAGTCAAATCTGTTGGCGAGCTCTTTTTGAGCTTGATTGACGGCGTTATCAACTTCCATAATATTTACTTCGGAAACTATATCAAAGGAAAACTTATCAGCCATTCAATCCCCCACCCCAACACCCCCGAAAATTCGTAATAAAATTATTTTTTATTTCCCGCGCCCGCTACTTTTTCCCGATATTATAATAATGTACGTAAAGAAAAATATAAACAACGCCATAAACAAGTACGCCGGCCAATCTGACGCAAAATCAACATACATAGCCGCCCTCCTATTATTTATTATTAGAAACACAGGAACTATTCTACTTTTTTTGACGCGCCTTCTCAAATATTTTTATTGCAGATAAGAGCGGAAGTTTCAACGCTTTTGATTCCAAACAGGAGACATAGAGCGCAAGTCTGACACTATTTTCGGCAATACTTTAAGAACATACTCGACATCTTCTTCGCTATTGTAACGCCCAAAAGAGAAACGCATAGCGCCCTGAGCCGCGACGGGGTCCACGCGCATTGACGATAATACATGAGAAGGTTCCGACGATCCTGAAGCGCACGCGGAACCTGTTGAAACAGCTATGCCTTTCATGTCAAGCATAAGAAGCAATGCTTCCCCTTCTATATAGTTAAAACTTATATTTAAAATATTTGAGACTGCTCTCGCTCCGCTTCCATTCGCAGTTGCTTCAGGTATAACCTCCAAAATACCTTTTTTCAGTTTTTCCTTTAAATACAAAATATGTTTCTCATTATTTTCAATAGCGGCGTTAGATATTTCCAAAGCTTTCGCGCAACCCACTATAGACGCGGTATTTTCTGTTCCAGGACGAAGTCCATTTTCGTGATGACCTCCAAACATTATTGGAGATATTTTTACGCCTTTTTTAACGTATAAAACGCCTATACCTTTAGGTCCGTTAAATTTGTGGGCAGACATAGCAAGCATATCAACGCCCAATTTTTTAACGTCAAGACGAAGTTTGCCCGCAGTCTGAACGGCGTCCGTATGAAAATATATTTTATTTTTTCTTGTTTCATTGATTTTCTTAAGCTCGTTAGCAATAATTTCTATAGGCTGAATTGCGCCCACCTCGTTGTTGGCATGCATTATGCTTACAAAAACGGTGTCTTTTTTTACGGCTTTTTTAAAATCCTCTACAGAAACAACGCCGTCTTTATCCACGCCTAGATACGTAACTTCATACCCTATTTTTTCAAGATACTTGCAAGAGTATAAAACAGCACGATGTTCTATTCTTGTAGCGATAATATGTCCTTTTTTGCCATAAGCGTTTAACAAACCAAATATCGCAATATTGTCAGACTCGGTGCCGCAGCCAGTAAACAATATTTCTTCAGGACTTGCATTTAACAACTCCGCTACTTTCGTTCTTGAATTGTCAATAGCAGTTTTTGCCTGCCTGCCGAAAAAATGAAAACTTGAAGGATTGCCGTAAATATCCCTAAAATACGGCCGCATTTCCTTTATAACTTCAGGGGCGACGGCAGTGGTAGCGCTATTGTCCAAATATACTTTTCTCTGTTCCATGCCAAATTCCTATTTTTTATTCTTCGCAATCCGTTTATTTTTTATATGTTCCGCAAAAGTTTTGGCAAAAAAATGACTGCCGTCGCCAGCCGAAACAAAATACAAAACGCCAGACTCCGCTGGATATAAAGCGGCTTTTATTGATTGTATTCCCGGATTGCTTATGGGACCCGGAGGCAAACCAAAATGCAAGTAGGTGTTGTACGGCGATTTAAACTTAGTATCTTGTAAGGAAAGCTTCTCTTTTACAACGCCCATAGCGTACAAAACGGTAGCGCATGATTGCAACGTCATCTTTGTCTTGAGCCTATTATAAAAAACAGCCGCTATAACGCTTCTTTCTTCTGGTTTAACAGCTTCTTTTTCAATAATTGACGCCATAGTAATTATGTCTTTGAAAGGAACATTTAACTCTTTCGCCCTTTTGTACATATCAGGCTTAATCTTTTTGTTAAACTCATTGCGCATCATGTCAATCAATTCTTCTTCGCTCATACCAAGTCTTATAAAATAAGTCTCGGGCATAAGATATCCTTCTAAATTTCTGTTCGTTGCAATTGTAATAAACTTATCTTTATCAATTTTTACTTTATCGGCAATAATACCGGCCGTTTGCTTTATATTGTTTCCTTCCGGAATTGTAATTCTAATAAAATTTTTGGAATTGTTCTTTAATTTTTTTAAGATTGTAAATATGCCGTCATTACCTGACAGCTCGTATACGCCGGCTTTTAATTTTCTTTGCGAATTTGTAAGTTTTACAAAAAATAAAAATAATTTCTTTGAAACTATTAAATTTTCTTTTTCTAAACAAGACGCAACTGCTAAAAAGTTTTCTCCTTTTTCAATAACAAACGAAGTTTTACCTCCAGTTGCGGCAATAAAGCCCGCGCAAAAAAACGCCGTAAAAAAAACTATAAAAACGACCGATATAATAACAATTATCTTTTTAGCCACAGTTTTATAAATTCCCTGTTAATAATATCTTTTTCATTATTATCAAAATACTTTTTTGCTCTTTTAATATTCTTTGTTTTAAAACCTTTAGCTAAAAAAGTTTCAACCGTTTCATGTTTAGCTCCGCCTGAAGAAGTCCTCCTGCGGAGTCCTTTGTCGTTTGTTACAACAGTTATTTCGTACGGATTTTGAGATTCGTCGACAAGTTCTGCAATAATATCGTCGGCAGACAAAATACCGCAGCTGAAGATTATTTCAATGTCGCCGACATGGGATTTATTATACTCGCCCGCTTCGTACGGATTTTTTGATTTGTAGTCAAAAACCACCGTAACAGAATTTCTAAGACTTCCGCAAGGTACGCCGGATTGTATAAATTCAACGAATCTATTTCTCCTTTCTTCCAATGAGGAAGCGGAAAATTCGCCGCTTGAATTTATCACGTTATAACCGTCGATTATATAATGCATATACTACCTTTTATCGCGCCTAATTGTAAAAACAAAACTATAAACGAGGAGCGGGAATCCGTCCTTCTTGTTAGCAAAACTTAATGTTAGATATTTTTGCGCATATCCAAGTACATTTGTAAAATGAGCGCGGCAGCTATCTTGTCTTTAAGTCCTTTGCGTTTTTCTCTGGAGACATTGCCTTCTTGTATAAGTATTCTTTCAGCTTGAACGGTTGTAAGCCTTTCATCAATAGTAGTCGCTTCAATGTCAAAAGAAAGAATTTTAATTTCGCCAACCGCTTTGCGGACGGTTTCAGCCATTTTTCCTTCCGTGCCGTTCATATTAATAGGAAGCCCAAACACAACGACAGAAACATTGTTGGCTTTGGCTATTTCTAAAATTTTGGCGGCATTTTTTTTAAGAGAAACGCTTTTTATAGTATCAAAAGGGCTTGCGGTAATTCCCAACAAATCCGTCATGGCAAGACCTATTCTTTTAAGTCCGTAGTCAACTCCCATCACTCTGCTCATACCGGACTCCTTTATTTTTTTAGCTCTTCTTTTACGGCATTTTCAACGCCATCAGGAGCGCAATGTTCAAATATCTCCCCGTTTATTTTTACAGCAGGACCCTTTGAACACCGCTCTAAACATATTAAAGCCCGCGCATTTACAGCGTCTTTAAACTTGTCGCCGTCTACTATGCGTTTTAGAATTTCTTTTGAACCTTTCCTTAAACAATTATTGCCTACGCACACTTCTACGTTAACAGCTTTATCTGAAGGAGATTTAAAAATTTCTAAAGTCTCCTTAAATCTTTTTCTGTATTTATAGCTCGTATGCAAATATTCACGAGCTTTTTTACTTCCAGGCTTTTCAAGATAATCTTTGTACATCTTTTGGACATACGGATTGTCTTGAGGTTTATGCAATTCCATAATTTTATCATTTTCGTATAAAACTTTGCTTCTTCTTTTTCTCACAGCCAAGTCCAAATAAACAGGCTGCCCCGCGCCGCCAACGCACCCTCCCGGACACGCCATGACTTCAACAAAATCGTATCTTTTCTTATCGGCTCTAATATCCCTTAAAACTCTTCTGGCATTTTTTAATCCGTGTACAATAGCTAATTTAAGCTCTTTGCCGCCAATTTTTAGTTTTGTTTCTCTTACGCCATTTTCGCCTCTGACAAAATTAAACTCTTCAGCTTCATCGCCGTTACTGTTTATGACGTTTCTTAAAACAGATTCCGTAACGCCGCCCGAATTGCCAAATATTATACCGCCGCCCGTTTTAAAACCCAAAGGCATGTCAAACGCCGAAGCTTCAAGATCCGCAAAACGTAAACCCGCTTCTTCAATCATTAAAGCAAGCTCTTGAGTGGTTATAACATAATCAATATCTACAACCCCGTCCTTTGCAAGTTCGGTCCTTCTTGCTTCATATTTTTTTGCAGTACACGGCATTACGGAAACAACGACCAACTCTTCCTTTGGAATGCCTAAAAATTCAGGCATTATTCTTCTTGCAATAGAACCGTACATTCCTTGGGGAGACCGACAAGTTGAAAGATGTTTAATAAAATCTGGATAGTATTGTTCTACAAATCTTACCCAAGCTGGGCAACAAGAAGTAAACATCGGCATATGGTCGTCTTTTTTTAAACGTTCTAAAAATTCATTCGCTTCTTCTACAATCGTCATGTCGGCAGTAAACGAAATATCAAAAACTTTTGCAAAGCCCATGCTTCGTAAAGCTGTAACAATTTTACCAGCTATTTCCGTTCCGTTCTCTTCAGTAACGCCAAAAACCTCGCCTAAAGCCGCCCTCACCGCAGGAGCTACGGCTATTATAACTTTTTTCTTTTCATTGCTTAGAGCTTTCCATACTTCTCTAAATTCTGTTTTTGGCAATATTGCGCCTGTCGGGCACACTCTTGAGCATTGCCCGCAATAAACGCATTCCGAAGATTCTAAATCCATTTCAAAAGCCGGGCAGACTTTAGACTGAGAACCACGCCCGACAAAGCCTAAAGCTCCTATACTTTGTATTTCATCGCAAAATCTCACGCAATTCCCGCAAAGAATACACTTACCATTGTCTCTTACTAAAGCGTATGTTGAAATATCTTTAGGCTCTTTGCGAGAAATATTTTTAAATCTGACTTCTTCTATGCCTAGCCTTCTTGCTAAAGACTCAAGTTTGCAACTTTCGCTTTTGGCGCACGTTACGCATTCTCTGTCATGGCTTGCAAGCAAAAGCTCTATAGTAATCTTTCTCATCTCTATTAACCGTTCAGTATTTGTTTTTATATCTATATCAGGTTCAGGTGGAGTAGAACATGCCGACATTATGCCCCTTCCTGTCGCTTCTACCACGCAGAGCCTGCACGCTCCGTAAACGCTAAGCTCAGAATTATAACAGAAAGTTGGAAGTTCTATATGTTCTTTTCTGATAACTTCTAGCAAATTTCTTTCATTTGTAAATTCAACTTTTTTGCCGTTTATGGTCAGGTATTTTCCCATTTGTTTAACCTCTAGCCACAGCGCTGAATTTGCATGAAGCCATACAAACGCCGCATTTAACGCATTTTAAACCGTCAACTATATGTTTTTTTCCCTTCTCGCCGCTAATTGCTTTAACATGGCATTTTGACGCACATACTCCGCAACCAACGCATTTGTCCATTATTGTATAACTCAATAAATTTACGCATTCTCCAGCTGGACATCTCTTGTCTTTGACATGAGCGTCATACTCATCTCTAAAATATCTTAACGTAGATAAAACTGGATTAGGAGCAGTTTTTCCCAAACCGCACAAAGATCCAGCCATAACGGCTTTTGCAAGCTGCTCAAGAAGAACAAGCGTTTCCTCGTTTGCTTTGCCGTTTGTAATATCTGTAAGCATTAAAAGCATTTGCTTAGTGCCTTCTCTGCACAAAACGCATTTACCGCAAGATTCATTTTGGGTAAACTGCATAAAAAACTTTGAAACATTTACCATACAATTATGTTTGCTCATAACTACAAGCCCGCCGGAACCAACCATTGCTCCGACTTTTTTTAACGACTCAAATTCTAAAGGAAGGTCTAAATGTTGTTTTGTAAGACAACCTCCAGACGGACCGCCTATCTGCACGGCTTTAAAGTTGTCTTCTTTAACTTCGCCATTATCGTTGGTAACGCCGCCGGTGATATCAAATATTATGCGTTTTAAAGTCGCTCCTAAAGGAACTTCTATAAGACCAGCGTTTGCGACATTTCCGGTTAGCGCAAATGTTTTTGTGCCGGGAGAATTTTCAGTCCCTATTTTTCTGAATTCATCCGCTCCATAATTTATTATTATCGGAATCGCGGCAAGCGTTTCAACGTTGTTTATAGCCGTAGGTTTTTCCCATAAACCGCTTTGAGCTGGAAAAGGAGGTTTTGGTAACGGCATTCCGCGTCTTCCCTCAACAGAAGCTATTAAGGCTGTTTCTTCGCCGCAGACAAAAGCGCCGGCTCCCTCCATAACATGAAGTTTAAAGTTACGATTTGATCCAAAAATATTTTCTCCCAAAACGCCTATATCTGTAGCGTCTTTTACGGCTCTGTTCATTCTTTCAACCGCAAGACCATATTCAGTTCTTACGTATATGTACCCCTCGTCGGCTCCCATTGCTTTTGCCGCTATTATCAATCCTTCAATGACGCCGTGCGGATTTCCTTCCATAACGCTTCTATCCATAAAAGCCCCAGGGTCGCCTTCGTCCCCGTTACAAATCATGTATTTTTTTGAATCTTTTTGTTTTCTTGTTATATCCCACTTTCTTCCAGTTAAAAAACCAGCGCCGCCGCGCCCTCTCAAGCCTGATTTTAAAACAACGGCGCAAACTTCTTTATCTGTCATCTCGGTACAGGCTTTTTTTGCAGCAGCATATCCGCCGTTAGCTATGTACTCCCTAATATTTTCAGGGTCTATAATGCCGCATTGTTTAAGAACCATTCTATGCTGTTTTTGATAAAAAGGAATTTCTTCCCGTCCTTTACATACCGCGTTGCCGTCGCGATAACAGAGCTTCTCTATAAGCTCGTCGTTTTTAACGCTTTTTTCTAAAATTTCTTTCACGTCTTCGGGTTTAACTTTCGTGTAAAGTACGCCTGCCGGCAAAATATTTATTAAAGGTCCATTTTGACAAAATCCCTGACAACCGCTTTTTGAAAAAAATGAACCTTTATTTTCTTTTTTCAGTTCAATACAAGCGTCTATGCCGAGTTCTTTAGCCGTATCGACCAAACTCTTAAAAACTTTAATAGAACCGTTTGCCACGCATCCCGTCCCAGTGCAGACAATGACTCTTTTCGTTATATTATCTCTTGAAGACAAAAATTCTTGAGTTATTTTTTCCAAATCAATCGTCATCTTGCCTCCATTATCTCGTCTATAAGACCAACAACTTTATCCGGAGTCGTTTGACCGTAAACATTTTTGTTTACAACTACCGCCGGAGCAAGCCCGCAAGCCCCAAGACATGCGACGCTTTCAATTGTAAACGTCACGTCTTTTGTGGTGTTTTCGTTTTCTTTCAAGCCCAGTTTTTTTCTTATAGCGTCTATAATAGCAGCGGATTTCTTTACATGGCAAGCCGTTCCATTACAAACTCTTATGATATTTTTTCCTTTTGGTTTTAAGGCAAAATGAGAGTAAAATGTAGCGACGCCATAAACTATCGCGGGAGACATATTAAGAGATGATGATATAAAAGACATGACTTCTTCAGGAAGGTATCTGTATTCTTCCTGCGCAGACTGAAGGATAGGTATAAGTCTTGACTTGTCAAAATTATTCTCTTCCAGAATACGGCAAACTGCTTCAAACTTAACGTAATTTGACGTCATTTGATCCGCTCCTTAAAGTGACGTATGAGTTATTGCGGTAAAAAAAAGATCAATAAAATTTTTATATCAAACTTTTAATAAATTGATTTTTACAAGAAAAATTTTTATTATTTTTTCAAAGTTAAAATTGTTTGCAATAATGCGCGATTTGCGGTATATAGCGGATAAGTTATCGCCTACGTCAATATATTTAGTTTCGTTTTGTCTTGCGGATTTATAAGGGTCTTCAAGGACAGTTTCTTTAGGCGAGGGAGTAGTCGCGGCAAAAACAAAAATATTGCCGCAAAAAATAACTGTTAAAAACAATACGATAAAATTTTTATCCGTTCTCATTTTGTTTTGATAAAAGATACTTAAGTATTATAGGCGTTATAAAAGTAGTAAGCATTATAACGGCTACCAAAGCGCTGTATTCGTTTGAACCGAAAACATTATTTTTAAAGCCTATACCCGCAAATATCAAACCTACTTCTCCGCGCGGAACCATTGATACGCCTATTAAAAACTTATTTATACCTTTCTTTAGAACTACAAAACCCGCCGCGGCTTTGCCTATGAAAGCAACTACAAAAAGCGCTACAACCAAAAATAATATTTCTCTATTAACGGCTACAAAAGGGTTAAACGCGCTTATGTCAACGTTAGTTCCCATCAACGCAAAAAACACGGGAACAAAAAAAGCATACATAGGTTTTATGTCTATTCTTATCTCTTCAGACCGCTTAGTTGTTGAAAGAACAAGTCCCGCGACAAAAGCTCCAACTATTGAAGCAAGTCCAACTTTGGTTGCAAATGCCGAGACAACAAAACAAAAAGCGATTCCTATAACAAATATTACATGCTCTTGTTTCATTTTTGAAACAAGTTTAAATATCGTTGGAGCTATAAGAATTCCTACCGCTACAGACAATACTAAAAACAATACGGCAGTTCCGCTTATTGAGGCTATTGTTCCAAAAGTAATTGTTCCGCCTTGAACAAGCTTTAAAACTACAGCTAAAATAGCAAGACCTATAACGTCATCAATAACTGCCGCCCCTAGAACTATTTTGGCTTCTTTAGTTTCAAGACGTTTTAAATCCATAAACACTCTGGCAGTAATACCCACAGACGTAGCCGTAAGCACAGCGCCGGCAAAAATTGCCTGCGTACTTGAAAGTCTAAAATGTAAAAATACAAAATATCCAAGAAAGTAAGGAACAACAACTCCAATAAAGGCTACGGCGGCGGCCCAACCACCGGCTTTTAAAAATTCTTTTATGTCTGTTGAAAGACCAACTTCAAAAAGAAGAATCACAGCGCCAAGTTCCGATATGCTCGTTAAAATAGGAGTTTCATGAACAAGACCCAATATGCTAGGACCTATAAGAACGCCTGCTAAAAGCTCGCCTATTATAGAGCTCTGTCCTAGTTTTAAAGCTATTTCTCCAAAAATTTTAGCAAATAAAAGAATACTCGCTAAAGTTATCAAAAATCCAAAAATATCGCGCATCAATTAGCCTCTATATATTAACTTTTCCAAGGTTTACCGCAAGCAAAAGTTTCATGGCAACCTTTCCTTGCGCAGTCAGGTCCCGCATCTTCAAAAAGCAAAGGAGCTTCTTTTCTTGCAAGATTTAACATACGGCGCGCCATATCTTTTATTTCCCATTGCGCCCTATTACAGCATCTTAATGAAAAGAAATGCCTTAATTCTCTGGCGTTCATGGTAATTATTATTTGCGTAGCCGCAGCATTTGGCAAAATATATCTCGCGTCTTCCGCGGGAATGCCGGCGTCTAAAAATTCTTTATATAAATTTTTAGTATTTTTTAAAAAACTATTATATTTTTTCAAAAGTTTTTCATCTTTTTTTATGGTTGGAGGAAACACAAAATCAAGGCCAGACTTAAACTTTACATACCTTTGGCTTTGAACCGAAAAAGAAGCTATTCTGTGTCTTGTAAGCTGAGCGAGTAAAGCGCGCGACACGCCTTCAACGCCAAAAGTAAAAGACGCGTGCTCAAGCACGGAATGATGACCGGAAGAAATAACTTTGCCCAACAAGTCTATAACCTTTTCAGACGTAAGATTTTCATCAATATTGTCAATAGTCGACGCGCTGTAACACAGTCTGGCGGCAACTGCGCACGTTTTCTCGGCGTCTTTGGTAGATTTTAAAAGTTTTACGTTCATTTTTATAAAATTATTAGAACCACTTTACGCCTTTTATGACTTCAATAGTCTCTTCTCTTTTCCTGCCAAGAGAAATTAAATCAATCGGCGCGCCGACAAGCTGTTCTAAACGTTTGACATACTTTTGAGCATTAAGCGGCAATTTTTTGAAGTCAGTAACGCCTTTAACTCTGCCTTTAAAGCCCGGCATTTCTTCGTATACTGGTTTAGCATACTTTTGAACAGTTCTTGACGCGGGGAACTCTTTATATATTTTACCTTTGTGCTTGTAAGCTACGCATATCTTAATTGTATCTATATCTTCAATACAATCAAGCTTAGTCAAAATTAAACGATTTATACCGCTTACCCTTACGCTGTGTCGCACAACTACGGCGTCAAACCAACCACAGCGACGCGGTCTTCCCGTAGTTGCTCCATACTCTCCGCCTTTTTCTCTTAAGAAATCGCCCATTTCGTCAAAAAGCTCTACGGCAAAAGGACCTTCGCCAACTCTTGTAGTATAAGCTTTTACCACACCCAAAACGCCATTTATTTTTGTAGGTCCTACGCCCACTCCCGAGCATACCCCGCCGGCAATGGGATTAGACGATGTTACAAAAGGATATGTGCCAAAATCCAAGTCCAGCAACGTACCCTGAGCGCTTTCAAAAAGAATTTTCTTTTTCTTCTTTATTGCATTTTCAACCATAAGACTTGTGTCAGCCACAAAAGGCTTCATAAATTTTGAAAATTCTTTATGGTCTTTTAAAATTTCTTTCTTTAATTTCTTAATATTTATTCCGCTTTTTTCCAAAATAGAAGCTTTCTCTATCAGATTCTTCTCAAGCAAATCAGTAAAAACATCTTTCTCTAAATAATCAACTACTCTTATGCCTATTCTTTTCACCTTATCGGAATAGCAAGGACCTATTCCTCTCTTGGTAGTGCCTATTTTAACATTGCCTTCCTCAAGAATTCCGTCAATAATTTTGTGATAAGGAAGTATAACATGAGCCTGCTCGCTTATAAAAAACCTACCCTTTACAGGAATTTTTTTCTTGCTTAATGCGTTGACTTCTTCTTTTAAAGCTCTAGGGTCGACAACAACTCCATTTCCAATTAAGCAGTATTTTCTGGGAAAAAGTATTCCTGACGGTATCAAGTGAAGTACAAACGGTTTGTTTTCGTAGATTAGAGTATGTCCTGCGTTATTGCCACCCTGATAGCGCACAACGTAGTCCGCCTGCTTGGCGAGATAGTGAACGACTTTTCCTTTTCCTTCATCTCCCCACTGAGTTCCTAAAACAACTAATGCTAATGTCGACATGATTCCTTCCATAAAATAATCCTTTAAACTTTTTTAAAAGTCTAAAGGGTTTATAGTGTTTGGCGCGGACGCGCCCATGTTAATAGCATACGCTCCCAACGGAATTTGAACCAAGACGCCGCCGTTGGGTTTGCAATTATTTTGACGCCGCAGACATCATACCTTCTACTAACTACTAATTTTGGCATCTTTAACGCTGTAATTGTATTCAATTTTTCATTATCTGTCAAATGGTAATATGTTTTTTCAGTTATATTTATGCTTGAACGTCTACTATATTATAATGCCCATTTATTTATCCTTTTTAAAGCGGTAGTCCTAATCCATAACATCATATTCATGTAAAAATCCGCTGTCCGACTTCATCATCCTCTTTAGAAATTATAATTAGGCATTTTTGTCTCTTTTGCCAACCTAGATGCTCTTACACCCAAAGGTCTTAAAAATTCCTCTCGTAAAACTTCCGAAGGCTTTACTACTGGTATTTCCTTCATTGTTCTTCACCCCTTAATGATAGTCTACTATCTCGGCGTCTTCTTTTGCGACTCGGGCGTTTCGTTCGGCGTCGCGCTCGGCATAATACTCGTCCCATATTTGTTTTTCGCTCTTTGTTGGTTCTTTGGGTTTAGGCATTAGGGACATCTATAGGCAAAAATTGACGATCTATTATTCTGGGGATTTCATCCTCAGCCTTATTATTATCTTTCAAAATTTGGATGACTCTGTCAGCTTGTAACAAAGGATTTAGAGCGATAAGTGTGTACTTAAAATATGCCGGCATATGCTTCAACACATCATTAAGCTGCTCTTCTGTTTTTATTATCTTGTGCCACCCATCCTTTGTTTCCCTATTTTCTAAATTCTGATACATTTTAACAGCTTTTGAATAA
>JAITND010000008.1 GCA_031290625.1 Endomicrobium sp.
TCTTTTTGCTTGATCAAGAGCTTTTTTCATAATCTCTGTAGTAAGGCCTGTGATTTTTATATCCATCTGAAGAGCAGTTATCCCATTTTTTGTACCTGCAACTTTAAAATCCATATCGCCAAGATGGTCTTCCATTCCCATAATATCAGTCAAAACAACATAATTATCGCCTTCTTTCATAAGCCCCATAGCCACACCTGCGCAAGCAGCCTTAACGGGAACGCCGGCATTAAATAAAGCAAGCGATCCGCCGCAAACTGAAGCCATTGACGAAGAGCCATTAGATTCTAATATGTCGGAAACTACTCTTATTGTGTAACCAAAATCCTTTTCATTAGGCAAAATAGGTCTAAGAGATCTCTTAGCCAAGTTGCCATGACCTATTTCTCTTCTACTTGTAGATCTTTCGCTTTTAGCTTCTCCCGTTGAAAATCCAGGAAAATTATAATGAAGCATAAAACGTTCTTTATATTCTCCAGAAAGTTCGTCCATAATCTGCATATCGCTGGGGATTCCAAGCGTAACCGTTACTAAAGCCTGAGTTTGACCTCTGGTAAATAAGCTTGAACCATGCGTTCTTGGAAGAATATCCGTCTCGCAGGCTATTGGCCTTATTTCTTCTAAAGCGCGACCATCTGTACGGATTTTTTTATTTAAAACAAGCTCTCTAGCTTTTTTGTAAAAAATATCTTCAAGTATAGCGTCAATGGTTGGAGCCGACTCTTGAGGGTATTTTTCAACGAGTCTTGCAGTTATATCTTTCTTAAAAGTCGCCCAGAAAAATTCTCTTTCGTCTTTTTCTTTAATTGTTACGCCTTCTTCGGCTTTTGTTATCGCTTCTGCTCCAATGTCGGCTTTTAAAGACGCATTATATCGAGGCTCTTGAACAACAGTCTTTACTTTTGTCGGAAATGATTTCTGAACCAAACATATTGCCTTTATTGTCTCTCTCGCGAGGTTCAAAGCTTCAAGCATTTCCTCTTCGGAAAGCTCTTGAGATCCCGCTTCCACCATAGTTAAAGCGTCTTCAGTTCCGCTAACAACAAGATCTAAAACGCTAAGTTTTTGTTCGGAAATAGTCGGATTTACAACAAGTCGCCCGGCAATTTTGCCTATTCTTGCAGACGCTATAGGCATACTAAACGGCAAATCAGACGCATATAAAGCTACTGAAGCCCCAATTATTGAAGCTATATCGGATTCATTCTCCCCGTCGTGCGAAAGCACGATAGCCGAAATTTGAGTATCGTTTCTCCAATACTCAGGGAATAGAGGTCTAATACTTCTATCTATGAGTCTGCTTACAAGTATTTCGCTTTCTCTAGGTCTAGCTTCCCTTTTAAAAAAACCACCTGGTATTTTGCCGGCGGCATAAGTCCTTTCTCTGTAATCTACGGTCAAAGGCATGAAATCCACGCCCGGTTTGGGATCTTTTGAAGCTACTGCAGTAACTAAAACCACTGTGTCCCCGACTTTTACAGTGCAAGATCCGCTTGACTGTTTTGCAACTTTTCCGGATTCAATAGTAAAATTTTTACCGGCAACTTCCACTTCTTTCTTAAAATATTCCATTTTAACTCCACTCCCGGCAACTTTCACACAAAAGATCCAAGCAAACGCTTATATATTCCAAGCGTCTCCTTGCATCCTTTGTGAGTTTCTGCCGGATCTTTTATTTACTTTCTAAGATCTAATTTCTTTATCAAGGCAGAATAGCTTTCCTTGTTACACTTCTTTAAATAATCCAACAATCTTCTTCTCTGACCTATCATCTTAAGAAAGCCTACTCTTGAAGCAAAATCTTTAGGAAATTTCTGAAAATGATCTGAAAGATACTTTATTCTTGTTGTAAGAAGAGCAACCTGAACTTCAGGAGAACCCGTATCGGTTTCGTGAGTCTTAAATTTTTCAACTACTTCTTTCTTCACAAATGCCATCTTTATTACTCCTTGCTTTCTCATTACTTTTTAACGCCTATTACCGCAAGTCTAATTATACCAAAATTTTTATTTTCTGTCCAATTTTTGTAGTATCTCGTAAAATAAATAAAGTTTTCATGGAGAATTATGTTTTTACCTACTACTAAAGAAGACATGCACAAACTCGGTTGGGACGCCTCTGATATAACTTTAGTATCAGGCGATACCTATATTGATAGCCCGTTTATAGGAACAGCAGTAATAGGGAATTGGCTTTATATTCATGGGTTCAAAATAGCCGTAATAGCCCAACCGGATATTAAAACTGACGAAATTGCAAGACTTGGAGAACCTAAACTCTTTTGGGGCGTAAACGCCGGAGCAATAGACTCGCTTGTCGCAAATTATACAGCTCTTAATAAAGTCAGAAATAACGACGATTTAACGCCCGTCGGAATAAATAACAAACGTCCCGATAGGGCATGCGCGGTTTATACAAACCTCATAAGAAAATATTTAAAAATACAAAACCTATAGTTCTTGGCAGCATTGAGGCAAGTTTGCGAAGAATAACTCATTACGATTACAAAGATAACGCTTTAAGACGTTCAATATTGTTTGACTCAAAAGCTGACATTATAGCCTACGGGATGGGAGAAAAAACTATTTTGGAACTTTCAAACCGCATGCAACAAAAAAAAGATTGGAAAGACATTAAAGGCATCTGCTACATCTCAAAAGAAAAACCAGAAAATGCTCAAGAGATTCCGTCTTTTGAAGAGTGTAAAGAACATAAAGATAAATTTTTTGACGCTTTCAGCGCTTTTTACAAAAATGCGCGCGCTCAAAACGACAAAATTTTAGCTCAAAAACACGCAAACAGATATCTAATACACAACCCAAAACAAGACACTCTTTCATCACAAGAGCTTGATGAAGTATACGACATTGACTACACAAGAGAAGTTCGCCCTTATTACGCAAAATTCGGCAAAGTAAAATCTCAAGATACGATAAAATTTTCTATCACAATGCATAGAGGACCGTTTGGCGAGTGCAATTTTTGCTCTATAGCCGCACATCAAGGCAAAGAAGTTGTGTCAAGAAGCGAAAAATCAATACTTAGAGAGGCGGAAAAATTACGCAACTGGAAGATTTTAAGGGATATATAACAATTTAGGCGGACCTACGGCAAATATGTTTGAAACAAAATGTTCTAACGATAAAAATGCGGGAAAATGCGAACATAAACGCTGTTTATTTCCAAAAACTTGCGAAAATCTTATATTTGGACACGAATCTCAAATCAAACTTTTAGAAAAAGTAAGCTCATTGCCAAACGTTAAAAAAGCGTTTATTTCGTCAGGTTTAAGATACGATATGATTTGTTCAGATAAAAATTACGGACAGCAATATCTTGATAGCATAGTTGAAAACAACGCATCGGGGCAAATGAAAATAGCGCCTCAACATTGCGACGAGAAAATTTTAAGTTTGATGGGAAAGCCGCCGGCAAAACTTCTAACGCAGTTCATAGAAATGTTTAAAAAAAGTTCTAAAAACAAACAGTTTCTGACTTATTATTTTATAACAGCATATCCGTGGTGCAGCGATAAAGAAATGAAAAACTTACAGAATTTTATCGGAAAGAACTTAAAAATCCGCCCCGAACAAGTACAAATATTCGCGCCAACGCCTTCTACAAATGCGACGTTGATGTATTATTGCGAAAAAGATTTATCAGGAAATAAAATTTTTGTAGAAAAAGACAGAAATAACAAACAAAAACAAAAAAGAATAATTTGCAGATAAATTGATCACCAAATAAACTTCATAGGATCTAAGGCTTTGTCGTCTTTCTTTATTGTAAAATGCAAATGAGGTCCTGTTACTCTGCCGGTAGCGCCGCTTTTTGCTATAAGCTGTCCTTTTTTTACCTTTTGTCCTACTCTCACGCGTATAGAAGAAAGGTGTCCGTAATGAGTAACGTATCCGTTTTTATGGTCTATAAACACGGCTGTTCCATAATGTCCTACATTATGATTTGCAACTGTAACCACTCCGTCAGCAGCTGCGCCAACCCATGAACCTGACGGAACGGCAATGTCCACACCACCGTGAAACCCTGCCTGACCCGTTACAGGGTGTCTCCTCTTGCCAAAAACGCTTGAATACCTACCATTAAGCGGCGATTTAAACAAAGAACGAAGTTCGTATTTTGCCTGCATATCTTTATTCATTAAATCTATTGCAGGATGTCTGCCAGGTATAAAAACATATTCTCCGGGAACAAGTGTTGAAATACCAAAATTCACATTTTGCAGCATTTTATAGTCAACGCCATATCTTTCAGCAATCTTATCCCAAGTGTCGTTATCTTGTATCGGGTGCAAAGAGCCGCCAGCTGACGGCAGTAAAATTTTTTGATTAAGATTTACCTCATAAGTTTTTAGTTGAGGATTTGTTCCTATTATACTGTGTACCGAGTAGCCATATCTCTTGGCAATTTTCCATAAATTATCTTTCGGTTTAATGGAATATACAAAAAAATGCGCATCTTTAACCCGCAAAGCAAGATATTTTGCTCTTGCTTCAACATCATTAAAAAGTATATCGCGAGAATAGGAAGGCATAGAAACCATAGGAACAGAAGATATAATAGCTGAAGCTTTTTTAGCAACTATAACCTGAGAAAGCACACAACCGGAAAGAAGCAAAACTGTAAAAACAGTCCATCTAATAATAATGTTCTTCACAGACTCAAACGCCATATTATACTCCCGCTCTTATTTTAATTCTGTGAAGACATTATAATAAATCCTTCTTTCAAAAAACAGACTTTTGTTAATCTAATTAAACATCTTCAGCATTCAGAAGCAAAAAAGAAGAAGACTGCTTTAGTTCAATTGTTTACTTGTTGCGGTTTTTTCATAAAAATCTTTTGGAACAATGTTAAATTTAAAATTTGCTCCGACATTGCAGTAAAATATAGCTGTAATAATAGTTATAAGCAAGTTCAGCCGCCGTGTTAACGCTGTAACCCTCAAAATCAGCTCTAGTTTTTCTGTTTAAATATTTTATGTTTCTTGTGGAAGCATATTTATCCCTACCGCCAATAAATAGAACTCTTGTCTCCAAATTATTATCAAAAAAATATGAACCATAGCAACCGACATTATATCCATTTATATCAACTTTATCGTCATTCTGACTAGAATTAGAATCAACAGAACCGACAGTTATACCAAAAATATGAGCATCTTCTTTTAATATGTCAAAACCTCCTTGAAAACCTTTCTGATATGATTTAAAGTCTCCTGGAGAATTATTGTCGTCTTTATATAAATCATTTGCGCTGTACCAATGACCCCATATATTTCTCTTGATTAATGCATCATCATTTGAAAAATAACTCCTTTCAAGTCTTGATAAAATATTATTTCTTGCAGCATTTAATGCCGAAACTGTAATAGCATTGGCATAAATATATCCAGAGAGATTATTCAATGCTTCTTTTCTGGCTGCAATAATATCGCCTATCTTATCTATGTCGTCAATTATAGAAAAGAAATCGCCCGTCGCATATCCATAATCGCTGTCCAAAGCAAAAGCTACGCTACGTTCATTGTTTGATAAACCGCCAATATTACTTAATTGATCAACTTGAAGCATCAAATTAACTTCTTTCCACGAACTTCCTTCTCCGCCGCAACAATCGACAGCCGAGTGAACTCTAGTCATAGAACTACCTTCAGAATTAGTATTGTCAAAAACAATATCGCCGTTACCGCCATAAGCGCTAATTATATTTGTATGTTACGCTTCCGGAATAAACGTCTGAAAGCGCAGCCTTGATCTTGCTGCCACCCATTTGCGCATAATTGTCAACCGCTATCCTGTCAACAAATTTATTTTCCAAATTTATGTCGTAACATATAGAAGCTGACGAAGTTAAATTGGAAAATCTCAACTCGTTTGAGCTTTGAGTTCTCATATTTATAAAAACGTCTCGAGCAAAATAAACCTCTCTACCGTAAAAAGTCGATCCTTCGCCAAAATTCATAACGCCTTCATAAACATTAAATATGTTAAGATTAAAATCGCCGTTAAAAACAAGAGTTCCCTTTCCAATTTTATTAACAATGCTATTACTACCGCCGAATATTCCTCCGTCAAGAGTTATTGTTCGGGAAACAGCAGCCTCAAAGGTTAAACTATTTATTCCTTCCATATATATATCGTTTCTTATATAAGCCGTATTTAGCTCATTTTGCGTTGTATTACCGGAAAATGAGACATCTTTTGTTATGGCTTTAATAGTTGAAGCACCGCCGGATAAATATATTGCCATCCTAATTTAGCTTTATTATCAACAAAATATCCGCCGTCTTTTAAAACAACATCCCTTGAATATATCGCGACTCCCAAAGACGACGATTCATTATTTTCAGTCGCGACATAAGAACTAAAAATTATACTCCTTGAAGAGCAATAAACAGCGACTCCGAATCCAGAAACGACATTTTCCTTAAATACTACATTGCCATTAAAAATTAGAGTCCCTGAAGTTAAAAACACAGCTCCGCCAGCGCCTGCGCTAGCTTTATTTTGTATAAAAGACACATTCCCGTTTACCTCGAATTTTTTAAAGACACATTCCCGTTTACCTCGAATTTTTTCCGGGAACGTAAATCGCAGCTCCGCCTTTAGAAGAATCTTCTCTATATTTGCCACCTTTTAAAACTAAACCGTCTAATAGTTAAAGATGCGTTTAATGAATTTTTAGGAAGAGAAAAAAAGTTATTGTCTTTAGCAGTAAGAGTTCTTATTACATAGGTATCATTGGCGCAAAGGGTTACGCTTGATTGAAGAGTAACTGATGTTGACAAAAAAAAGTCCCCGTAGAAAATACCTTTCGTACCGGCGTTAAGAGCCGCCCAATTATCATGATTATCTACATCCGCCTGCGTTTTAAAATCTACAGCGGGCTGATCTACAGCGCGCAGAAACGCCGCAAAATAAAAGAAAAAGCAAATAATAGAGCTATTACTTTTAACTTTTTCATCTAGTAGGATTTTATATAATACTTTAAGATTTGTAAAATAGTCAGCGAGTTAAACCGTCTTAAACGTTAGTCCTTAACCGAAAACCTATATTCTATTTCGTCGGGCGCCGCAACGTTTAATTCGCTGCGAACCATTCTTTCTAAATAAGAAGGTTCATTTTCAAGATAATATATTCTTTTTTTAAGCAATTCGTTTTGATACTGAGCGGACTTGATATTTCTATTTAATTTACTTATCTCAAAATATCGTCTAACAAGCGTCCTATTTCCTTCGTTAAAAATCAAAATTAACAAAAAAACTAACAACATAATATAACGAATTCTTATTTTTTTCATGGCTTTTTAACAATATATTTAAATTAGACAGGGACCTTTTTTTCTGACATGCTGGTCGTGGAACCAAAACCCTTAACAACTCTCTTTACAATATTTCTAGACATTTTAGTCCAAACAATTTTTCTTGCTTCTTCTTCGCTCATTCCGTCGCCCATAGAATCTTCGCCGCTTGGTCTTCTATTTATATCCCGATAAATTTGTATTCCTTCCATATTGGGTTCAGTCCACAAAGTTACGTCATTGTCCTTGTCAACCAATGAAACGCTCGCAATAATCCACATTTTATATTGCTCTGCGACATTGTTTATATCATACGTAATAGGCTGCAAAATATATCTCTTAATTGTAACCGTAAGAACGCTGTCCGCATCGTCTTCTTTGTTTACTAAAGACAAACGTCCATCTGCAATTATTTCGTCTATAACTTCGTTTGTAAATTTTGATTCTATCCCAAATTGATTAGTATTATTTTCAAACGGTTTAACATAAACTTTTTTAATATGTTCCGGTAAGAGTTGAACCGCCGGATCATATGGAGACGCGCATGAAGTAAGATTTGCTATAAATAGAGTAAACGCAAGCGAATACGCGACGATTTTTTTCACAAAACCTCCCGATTACTTTACTACTATAGTAACTATCTTATTTTTAACGCATATAAACTTAACTATTTGTTTATCTTTTAACTGCGCTGAGATTTTATCATCCGAATTTACAGCTTTTTTAACCTCGTCTTCAGAAGCATCAGTTGAAATCGTTATTCTTCCTTTTAATTTTCCGTTTATTTGCACCGGAAGCTCAACTGAAGATTCTTTGGTCATATTTTCGTCAAAAATAGGCCAAGCATGGATTGATACGCATTCATTATTTCCAAGCCTCTCCCAAATTTCTTCGCACAAATGAGGAGTAATAGGAGAAAGCAATAATATCAACTTCTTATAGACTTCAAGCGAAACGCCATTATCGTTGGAATGATATTTATATGAATACAATGCGTTTACAAGCTCCATAATTGACGATATAGCGGTATTAAACTGGAATTCTTTTTCAATATCGGACGTAACTTTCTTTATGGTCTTGTGCATAGTTCTCAAAATATCATCTTTATCATTTTGAGAAGCGGCAATTGCAGACTTGGTATTTACAACGTCAAAAAGACGCCATACTCTGTTTACAAATCTCCAACACCCTTCTATTCCGTCGGAAGACCAGTCAAGCTGTTTTTGAGGAGGCGCGGCAAAAAGTATAAATAATCTCGCAGTATCGGCTCCGTATTTTGGAAGTATTTCGTCAGGACTTACAATATTTCCTTTTGACTTAGACATAGCGCCGCCGCCAAGAGTAACCATTCCTTGCGTTAATAGATTTGTAAAAGGCTCGTCAGACTTTACAAGACCTAAATCTCTCATAACTTTAAACCAAAAACGAGCGTATATCAAATGCATGCAAGCATGTTCTATACCGCCGATATATTGATTTACCGACATCCAATAATTTGCTTTTACGTCGTCAAAAGGAGCATCGTCGTTGCGAGCATCGCAATATCTTGCATAGTACCAAGAAGAGTCGACAAAAGTGTCCATCGTATCGGTTTCTCTTCTGGCGTCTTTATCGCATTTAGGGCATTTTACGCTTACAAATGTTTTGCTTGTCTTTAAAGGAGACTCGCCGGCGCCTATAAATTCAACGTCTTCAGGAAGCAACACGGGCAGCTCTTTTTCTGGAACGGGAACAACTCCGCAATGATCGCAATGAACCATTGGTATAGGAGCGCCCCAATATCTTTGTCTTGAAACCAGCCAATCTTTAAGTTTAAAATTTACAGTCTTTTTCCCAAAACCTTGCTTTTCAATCCAGCTTGAAACAACGTCAAAAGCTTCGATAGATTTAACGCCGTCAAACTGTCCCGAATTTACAAGAACGCCTTCGCCTTCATAGGCGTGTTTGCTTACGTTAGAATTATCGCCTTTTATAACTTCCGCAATAGGAACGTCAAATTTCTTAGCAAACTCCCAGTCTCTTTGGTCGTGGGCAGGTACGGCCATAATCGCGCCTGCGCCGTATCCGGTTAAAACATAGTCCGCCGCAAAAACAGGAATTTCTTTTCCCGTAGCAGGATTTAAGACGTTTATACCTTCTAGCCTTATTCCCGTTTTTTCTTTGCTTGACGATCTTTCTATGTTTGATTTTCTACTGCTTGCAAGAGCATATTCGGCGACTTGTTCATAATTTACAATTTTAGATTTCAACTCATTGATTATCTCGTGTTCAGGAGCCGCAACCATAAAAGTTACGCCAAAAATTGTATCAGGACGCGTAGTAAATATTTTTAAGTTTTTATCAGTTCCTGAGATTTTAAAATCTACTTCGGCTCCGTAAGATTTGCCTATCCAGTTTTTCTGCATGGACAAAACCTGCTCCGGCCAACCGCCAAGACGTTTGTGTCCTTCCAAAAGTTCGTCTGAATAATCTGTGATTTTTATAAACCACTGTTCCAAATCTTTATGCTCGGTATGGCTCTCGCATCTCCAACACATGCCGTTTGAAACCTGCTCGTTAGCAAGAACTGTTTGGCATGACGGACACCAATTAACATTAGCGCTTTTTCTAAACGCTAAACCTTTTTCCCACATCTTTATAAAAAACCACTGAGTCCATTTGTAATATCCAGGACCGCAAGTCGCTGTTTCTCTGCTCCAATCATAGGAAAAACCTAAAGATTTTAATTGCTCTCTCATGCGGGCGATGTTTTGTTTAGTCCATTTTGCAGGGTGTATTTTATTTTTTATAGCAGCGTTTTCCGCAGGGAGACCAAAAGCGTCCCACCCCGCCGCGTACAAAACATTTTTGCCCATCATTCTGTGGAACCGAGCAAAAACATCCCCTATACTGTAATTGCGGACATGTCCCATGTGCAAATTGCCAGAAGGGTAAGGAAGCATTTCCAAGCAATAATATTT
Organism: Endomicrobium sp.; assembly: GCA_031290625.1. Taxonomy (GTDB): domain Bacteria; phylum Elusimicrobiota; class Endomicrobiia; order Endomicrobiales; family Endomicrobiaceae; genus Endomicrobiellum. The sequence continues at coordinate 10,281 of JAITND010000008.1, forward strand.
TTCTTTTTTAGAGTCTTCTTTGCTTTCAAATATTGCGCTATCAGCCCATTTTTTCTGCCATTTCTTCTCTACTTCCAAATGATTATAATCCGCCATATTTTTCCTCTTTATTTTCTCAGCAAAACAAAATGTTCTAAATTGCCCTTAGGTCCTTTAAGACCGGAATCTGCTTCTGAAATTATTTTAAACCCCAAACTCAAAGCAAAATTTTTGATTTTATTTATAGCTTTTTGTCTTAATTTGTCGTCCCTGACAACGCCTTTTTTTATTTCCGACGCTTCAAGCTCAAACTGCGGCTTTATCATAGCTAAAACAAAACCATTTTTGGAAACGCTTTTATACGCTATAGGCAAAATCTTATCAAGCGAAATAAAAGAAACGTCTATGGTCGCAAAATCTATTTTATCTTTTAATAAAGCGTCGTCAAAATACCTAAAATTGACGTTTTCTATATTTATTACTCTTTTGTCGTTTCTTAATTTATAATGAAGCTGTCCAGACCCAACGTCTACGGTATAAACTTTAATCGCTCCTCTTTGCAGCATGCAGTCTGTAAAACCGCCGGTAGATGCGCCTATGTCAAGGCAAATATATCCTTTAACGTCAATATTTAAAGCGTTCAAAGCAGATTCTATCTTTAATCCGCCTCTTGAAACATATGGATTTATATTCTTTACTTCAACTACGTCTTCATCGCAGACTAAAGCACCGGGTTTATACTGAACCCGATCGTTGACAAAAACGCTCCCGCTTATTATAAACGCTTGGGCTTTGGCTCTTGTTTCCGCCAATCCTTTTTCAAACGCTAAAATATCTAAACGTTTCTTATTCTTAGTTTTTTCCATTTGCAAACATTTTCAAAGCTTTATTGACTGCGACTTCAGGAATAAGACCGTACTTCTTTCTTAACGCTTTTACATTTCCATGCTCTACAAATTTATCTGGAAGTCCTATACATTCAACTTCCGCTCCCGTTCCAAACAACGCATTCTTTACGCTTTCGCCAAGACCGCCGATTAGAGAATTTTCCTCAACCGTAATAAACTTTTTAGTCTTTGAAAGCGCCTCTTTTACGATATCAACGTCCAAAGGTTTTAAAAACCTCATATTTATTACAGAAGCATTTATATTTTTCTTCTCCAACAGTTCGGCGGCTTTTAAACATGTATCCACATGATTTCCTATAGCAAGAAAGCAAATATCATCGCCTTTTTTTACAACGGTCCCCTTACCGATTTTTAGAACATGCGCAGACTTGTCAAGTTTAACTCCTACACCAGCTCCCCTAGGGTAACGCACAGCGCAAGGTTTATTAGAGTTTAACGCAGTTTTTAACATATGCTGCAATTCGTTCTCATCGGCAGGCGACATAATAATTAAATTAGGTATATAATTCAAATAAGACAAATCAAAAGCTCCGTGATGCGTTCCCCCATCTTCGCCAACGAGACCCGCTCTGTCCAAAGCAAAAGTAACAGACAAGTTCTGTAAAGCCGCGTCGTGTATAATATTATCTATCGCCCTTTGCATAAACGTTGAGTAAATAGCGCAAACAGGCTTCATTCCGTCAACTGCCATAGCCGCGGCAAAAGTAACAGCATGTCCTTCCGCGATGCCTACGTCAAAATATCTGTTAGGAAATTCTTTAGCAAATTTATCAAGACCCGTCCCTTCAGGCATTGCGGCAGTTATAGCAACTATCCTTTTGTCAGAGTGAGCTAATTTTATAAGGGTATCCGAAAAAACTTTAGTATAGGTAACAGTCTCGCTTTTTGTAGTCTCGCTTTTTGTAGTCTCGCCCGTTTTAACGTCAAACTTGCCTACTCCGTGAAATTTTATCGGTTCGTTTTCAGCTGGAGCATATCCCTTGCCCTTCTTTGTAATTATATGTAAAAGCACCGGACCTTCCATGTTTTTAATATTTTCAAGAATAACTGTTAACTTATTTATTTCATGCCCTTGCACAGGACCAATATACGTAAATCCCATTTCCTCAAAAAGCATACCTGGGAAAAGCATAACCTTAGCTCTTTTTATAAACTTTCTAAACGGCGAACCAAAACCGTGGAATCTGCTTATGGTTTTCATCACTTTTTCTTCAACTTTTCTTGCCATGCCCACAGTTAAAAGTTTAGCCAAATATCCCGCAACCGCGCCCACTTTTTGCGATATAAACATTTCATTGTCATTTAATATTACAAGCAGATTCTTTTTAAGATGTCCTGCGTTTTGCAAACCTTCAAACGCAAGACCTCCGGTCATAGAGCCGTCGCCAATAACCGCAACTACTTTATAATCCTCATTTTTTATGTCTCTTGCCGTGGCAAATCCTAACGCTGCAGAAATTGAAGTTGACGAATGTCCAACGCCAAAAGCGTCATGTTCGGATTCCGCTTTGCACGGAAAACCGCTAAGACCGTTATGCGTTCTTATTGTTTTGAATTTACTTTTTCTTCCGGTAAGAATTTTATGGGCGTAAGATTGATGCCCGACATCCCAAATTATTTTATCACGAGGAGAATCAAACACATAATGCATTGCAACCGTCAAGTCCACAACGCCAAGACTAGGCGCCAAATGTCCGCCGTTTACTGAAATTGTATTTATTATTTCTTCCCTTATTTCTTTTGCAAGAACAGGAAGTTCTTCTTTCTTTAATTTCTTTAAATCTTGAGGATCATTCACACTGTCTAATATTTTCACTATTGCTCCTAATAAAAACATTGAAATGAAATACAACTAAACAGCATAGATTCTGCAACTTTGCGCAAACAATAGAAGCTTAACAACTAGATTCCGAGAAATTCCGACTTTCGCCAAAATTTTGGCAACAACAAAAACGCGGAAACAAATTGCTATATAAATCCTTAAGTCGGTTGACGGCGACATAGCAAAGACAAATTAAAAAATCAGTAATTCCTTGACGCCATGTAATCTGCAAGCTGCAGAAATATTTCGGCTTTATCGCCAAATATAGACAAGGCCTTTTTTGCTTTTCTTATATGCTCGTCCGCCCTTCTTTCCGCTTCCTCTTTGCCAAACAACGAAAGAGCGGTCAGTTTATCGTTGTCCGCGTCGCTGCCATTTTTGCCCAAAAGTTTTTTATCGGCATAAACGTCTAAAATATCATCTGTGATTTGAAAAGCTATTCCTATATTTGTTCCGTAAGTTTCAAGAGCTTTCAAATCTTTCTTGTCAGCTCCCGCTAAAACAGCGCCTATTTTAAAACTTGCAACTATCAATGCCGCAGTTTTTTTAATCTGTATAAATCTCAACTTTTTCTCTAAAACTTCTTTGCTTTTTTCACTCCAACCACCCATTTCTAACGTATCTTCGGCTTGTCCCGCAATCATACCTTGACACCCACTGTAATCAGAAAGAATTTTTACCGCTTCGTTAATATTCTTATCAGCAGCATTAGATTTTGTTATAAGATTAAAAGCTTCCGCGAGCAAAGCATCTCCGCACAAAATAGCGGCCGCTTCGCCGAACTTCTTATGGTTTGTAGGCACGCCTCTGCGTAGATCATCATTATCCATAGCCGGCAAATCGTCGTGAACTAATGAATACGTATGCAAATATTCCACCGCGCAAGCCGCTGGTAAAACATTTTTAGACTTTACTCCAAGAAGTTCCGCAGCCAAAAACACAAAAATAGGACGAAGTCTTTTGCCGCCTGCCAAGACGCTATACCTCATGCCTTGCGAAATTATCGAATTATCTTTAGGCAAAAACCTTTTTAAAGCCGAGTTTACATACTCGGCTTTTGAGGCAAGATATTTTTTAAAATCTATATTTTTCAAAATTTACTCCTCAAAAAGTTTAACTTCGCCTGAAGCTGTTATAATTTTTATTTTCTTCTTTGTTTCATTAAGTTTTGCCGAACAAAACTTTACAAGTTCCGCTCCTTCAGCAAACAAATCTAAAGCTTTGTCCAAATTGGGTTCGGTATTTTCCATCTCAGCAATTATTTCTTCTAATCTCTTTAAAGACTTTTCAAAATTCAATTGTTTTTTAGTCATAACTTTTTACCTCAGCGTTAAAACCGCCCGACGCAAGTTTTATATTTACAATTTCGCCTTGTTTGACGTCTTTTGAATTTTTAACAATTTTATTATCGCTGTCAAAACAAATTGAGAAACCTCTTTCTAATACAGACAAAGGCGAAAGTATATTTAATTTGTGCGCAATATCTTTTATTTTATCGGCTTTTAAAGAACATAACCTCTCAACGCTGTTTGAAAGCCGCGAACCCATATCATCAACATAAGCTATTTTATCCTCATATATCAAATGCGGCTTTAACAAGCTTCTTGAAGATTTCAGCCTTTCAACCCTTTGAATGTTATTGTTTAATATAAAATCCATCGCATTATTTAAAGAATCTTGCAGCCGCTTTATTTGACCTGTTATAACGCCTCTTTGTCTTAAAACCATTTCTGCTGCTGCAGACGGAGTAGGCGCTCGCATATCCGCAACAAAATCTGCTATTGTAAAGTCCACTTCATGCCCAACGCAAGACACCGTAGGTATTTTAGAGTTAAAAATTGCTCTAGCCACAACTTCTGCGTTAAACGCCCACAAATCTTCCATTGAACCGCCACCGCGACCAATAAGAAGAACATCTAAATCTTTATGATTATCATTTAAATATTCTATGGCTTTTGGGATTTCTTTTTCAGCTTCTTTTCCTTGCACCCTTGCAGGGCATATCAAAACCTCAACATTAGCTTTTAAATTATATATGACGCGCAAAATATCATGCAAAGCGGCGCCATCTTGAGAAGTAACAACTCCGATTTTATTTACAATATCAGAAATCGGTTTTTTTACGCTTTCATCAAACAAACCTTCCAACTCAAGTTTTTTCTTAAGTTTCTCATATGCCTTGTAAAGCTCGCCTTTACCGTACCGCTCCATACGGTTTGCAATAATCTGGTAATCGCCGTATTTAGGGTATGAGCTGACTCTGCCATAAACTAAAACTTTCATACCGTCTTCCGGAGCAAAAATCAACCCTGTATTTGCATTTTGAAACATTACGGCTTTTATCTGAGCATTAGCGTCTTTAACGCTAAAATACATATGTCCTGAGTTGTAAAGTTTAAAGTTTGAAATTTCCCCTTGCACCCAAACGCCTGGATAAGAGTCTTCCAAAATAAGCTTTATTTCAGCGCTTATTTGAGAAACAGTATAAATCAAACGCCCGTCGTTATTATCTGTTTCTTCAAACATTACGCGCCTCTACGCTTCTTTGACAAGCAACACTTATCGCTCCGCGCGTTTTTACCGTTACTCCTTACAAAATCAACTTTAAATCCGCGCTTTTCATAAAAACCAACCGCATTTTGGAATTCATTAGCAATAGGTTTCATAGATTTTTCTTTATCGTCTTGAAGAAAAATCTTTGTCAAAGCTTTTTTTAATTCTTCTTCATTTTCGTTAATTTCAATTCTCATATTTTATTTGGCTATGTCCTGCGCTCTTGTTTCGCGTATTACCGTTATTTTAATTTGTCCCGGATATTCAAGATCCTTTTCAACTTTTTTGGCTATATCGTGAGCCAAAACTTGAGATTGTCTATCGTCAACATTTTCAGGCTCGACAAGTATTCTTACTTCTCTTCCAGCCTGGACGGCGTAAGCCAAAGAAACGCCGTGGAATTCTTTAGCCACTTTTTCAAGTTTCTCAAGACGCTTTAAGTAAAGCTCTATAGATTCTCTTCTTGCTCCCGGTCTTGCAGCTGAAATTGCGTCTGCCGCTGCAATTACAAAAGCTTCAGGACTTGCAGGAGCTTCAATTCCCTCATGGTGCGACAAAATAGCATTTATCATCTTCTGAGATTCGCCGTATTTCTTAGCTATATCTGCGGAAATTTGATGATGCATACCTTCAACTTCGTGGTCAACAGCTTTGCCTATATCGTGAAGCAAAGCTGCCTTTTTACAAAACATAACGTCCAGAGCAAGTTCCCCGGCTATAGCGCCGGCAAGCCATGTAACTTCCAAGGTGTGTTGAAGCTGATTCTGCCCGTAAGAAGTTCTATATTTTAATTTACCCAACAGTTTAATAATCTCAAGGTTAAGACCGTGGACGCCTGCGTCAACAGCCGCTTGCTCGCCGATTTCTTTAAGATGTTGGTCCATTTCTTTTTTAACTTTCGCAACAACTTCTTCAATTCTGGCAGGGTGTATTCTGCCGTCCGCTATCAATCTTTCCAATGCAATTTTAGCCGCCTGTCTTCTTACGCCATCAAAAGCCGAAATAGTAATAGCTTCCGGGGTGTCGTCAACTATTACGTCTACTCCTGTGGCTTGTTCAAAAGCTCTTATATTTCTTCCTTCTCTTCCTATAATTCTTCCTTTAATTTCGTCGTTTGTTATTTGGACGGTTGAAGTTGTAATATCTGCAGTATGGTCTGCAGCTACGCGTTGTATTGCAATGGAAAGAATTTCTTTTGATTTCTTATCCGCATTTTCGCGGGTTTCTTGCTCAAGTCTCTGAGCTAGAATAGCCGCGTCTTGTCTTGCTTCTTTTTCCATCTCGTTTATTAACGTTTTCTTGGCATCTTCTCTCGTTATTCCCGATATGCGTTCCAAAACTTTTTTCTGTTCTTCTTTCATTTTGTCAACTTCGGAAAACTTCATTGTAAGCTGATGTTCTTTGTTTGAAACTTCTTTCTCTTTATTGGCTAAATCTTTTTCTTTCTTGTCGTTAGCGCACATCTTGCGCTCTAAATTTTCTTCGCGCTGATTGATTCTATTTTCCATGGTTTGGACTGATTGTTTTCTGTCTTTTATCTCATGCTCAAATTCTTTTCTTTCTTTATCAACCATGACTTTTGCTTCAAGCAAAGCCTCTTTTGTTTTAGTCTCTGCAAGCATTTTTGCTTCTTTTATTATTCTTTCCGAAATTTGCTCTACCGACTTTGCATTTATTTTTGCATAAACTAAACGCAAAACATATCCTGCAATTGCAGCCGCAATTCCTATAATAATCGCTCCCATCTTTCCGCTCCTCAATTTATAGTTTGTATGATCCTTTGCTCAGTAACAATAGTTCCAATCGGCAGATCGCGTTTTCCGATTGGAAGCTTGTCCGTAATTTGAAAATCGTAAGCAAGACCTACCGTCTTGCTTAAAGATATGTCTTTTAACCATCTATCGTAATAGCCTTTCCCGTAACCAAGCCTGTAACCTGAAAGGTCAAAAGCAAGACCTGGAATCAAAACCAAATCAATAGAATCTTTTGAAACAACGTCGTCTGAATTTACTTCAGGCTGCCTTATTCCATAAACTAACTGATTGGCGTCTTCAAGCCTTATTATCCTTACAGCCTGCATACGCAAATCCCCGGGATTTTTTATCGCCGGAACAATAACGTTTTTTCCTTCTTCAATAGCCGACTTCACAATAAAATCAGTTATAACCTCGGAACCATAAGATAAGTAAATCATAAGAGTATTCGCCTGTTCATATAGAAGAAGCTTTTTAACGGCTGCAAAAATAGCGGCGCTGCAAACTAAAGCCGAAGCCGGATCAAGACTGTTTCTCATAGACAAAAACTCAGATCTCGCTTTTCTTTTTTCTAATTCCAAGCAATCGCTCACGTATTTTCCCCTCGTATCCTTCTTTTGTAGGCGTATAAAGCTCTAGAGGATCCGTCCAATATTCCTGCTTGACGTAATGCCCTTCAAAATCGTGCGGATATTTGTAGCCTTTTCCATGACCCAGTTCTTTTCCGTCAAGATTTGCATCTTTTAAGTGGTTCGGAACGTTCCTGCCTTTGCCATTTTTAACCTCAGCTAACGCATTCTCAATTGCCAAGTAAGAAGCGTTAGATTTTGGAGCGCATGCGACATAAACAGCCGCTTGAGCTAAAATAATTCTCGCTTCAGGCATACCTACAAACTCAACAGCATTAAGAGCAGAAACAGCAAGAGTCAACGCTCTAGGATCCGCTATGCCTACGTCTTCAGAAGCGCAAATTATTATTCTTCTGGCGATAAAGCGCGGATCTTCTCCGGCAGCGATCATCTTTGCCAACCAATAAACGGTCGCGTCGGGATCTGTTCCCCTCATTGATTTTATAAACGCCGAGATATGGTCGTAATGAGCGTCTCCCAAACGATCATAAATAACAGCCCTTTTCTGCATTGATTCTTGAGCTACCTCTACGTCAAAAACCCTAACGCCTTCCTCGTTTACTTTTGTTGAAAGAACGCCTATCTCAAGAGCGTTGAGAAGTTTTCTTGCGTCGCCTCCCGAATTGATAATCAGATGCATTTTTGCTTCTTCGGACATCCTGACATTGCACTTGCCAAGCCCTTTATCTTTATCATTTAGAGCCGACTCCATAATCGCAGATAAAGCTTTTTGCGTCAAAGAACTAAACTCAAAAACCGTGCTTCTTGAAATAATTGCCGCGTTAATATAAAAGAACGGGTTTTCCGTCGTTATGCCTATTAGAGTTATGATTCCTCTTTCAACATCGGGAAGCAAAGCGTCTTGCTGAGAACGATTAAAATGATGAATTTCGTCAAGCATCAGAATAGTCTTTTTGCCTGATATTTCCGCTCTGGCTTTAGCCGACTCTATTATTTTTCTTATGTCGGATATTCCTATAGTTACGGCATTTGCTTCTTCAAAATACGATTTTGTTTTTGAGGCGATTATCCTAGCCAATGCGCTCTTTCCGCTTCCCGGCGGACCAAAAAATATAACAGAACCCAAATTATCGGCTTCTATGGCTCGGCGCAACAGCTTGTCATTTCCGACAATGTTGTCCTGACCCATAAACTCTTCCAAGCCGCGAGGCGCCATTCTTGCCGCCAACGGCTTATTTTTTTGGCTTGCTGCCTCGCTAAAAAAATCTGTCTGTTTCATAAAAAATAAAAAACCCGCAATGCCGTTAGTTTTAACCGGTTTAAAGCCCTCTTTTTTAAGTGAGATACAGCGGCATAAGCCCGCGAGCATACGCTCGACTGCCGTTCTCTAAAGTTGACTTGTAGGAATAAACCGACTAAACCATCACCAACATCGCAGATTATTATAGAAATATTTCAATTCGCGCAATAGGACTCGTCTAGTTGTCTGATCAGGTCTTTAATTTTCTTATCATAATTATTTGAAATACTTTCTTGCAAATCTTTTAATTTAAGCAGTTCTGCCGCTATTTTCACAGCGGTCAAAGCCGCTATTTTCTGCGTGTCGGGTACGTTAAAATTCTCTTTTTTTACTTCAATCCATTGTTCATTTACAAAATTTACGACTCTGTTAAAACTTAATTCGTCTAAATTATCTATATTAAATTCTATGTCTCTTCCCATTATTCTTTCGCGGGTAGCAGCCATATTAGCAAACCTTTGCCGTATCAATCTTTTTCATTATTCTTTCTATTCTTGAGGCTGCTTCTTGCGCGTTTCTCTTTAACGCCGCATATTCGCTTACAATGCCTCTATTGCGCTCATTTTCTTTTCTCAAATATTCGACTTCCAACTTTAATTTATGGTTTTCATTCGTAATTTTTCTTAAATTTTCAGCCGTTTTTTTAACTTTAACAGTCAAAATTTCAATATTTTCCATATCAACATCTTATAAATTACCCTAATGAATGTCAATTTATATTGTTGTCTGTTTAGTTGTTTTATATTTATGCGCATTTAATGACGGATGAAAAGGATTGTTAATAAAAATAGTTAATTTGTTATCAAAGTTTTTTTGAATTTTTTTGGCAATTCAGAATAACTTTCTTTAAATCTGTTTGTAAATTCTAAGATTTTAGCCATTCCAAAGCCTGTGTTGTATTAGAAAATCTTTTGATTTTTCCATTCTTTATATCCTCAGCTGCTTTCATATCCTCAGATTTCCAATCAAATTGCTCTCTAAAATTGTCGTATTCCTTTTTTAATAATTGATTAATAAATTAAAGATCTATTGATATTGCGTCGTTGTATATCTATCTAAGACAACAGTTCCTTATCTATAGTTAAACTTTACTTGCGCAACTTTAATTGGCGTTTTTTATTTTTATCGCTCCTCTTTAATTTATCATATAGCGCCATGATATTATAATAATAGTCCATCTTTGTAAAACTTGTTTTGAAAACTCTGAGTTTATCGGTCTGAAAAGTTCCAAAATATTCTCTTTTTTACTCTATAGATTGCCTCTTGCATTCGCTTTTTCTCTTTCTGCAGCCCGTCTTCTTTCTGCTTCACATATCCCAAAAACAGATCCGCATATGTTATCTGCCTTCTATTGAGATCTAAAAACACCGAGTAAGCGTTCAATGTCGCCATAATTGCTCAATGCCACTCTAGCAGCCTTGCATTCACTCTTCGCTCTACTACATTCTGCTCCTGCCCATACAAGTATGGATATTACGTAGCACACGCGTTAGTATTGATTTTCTTTGCCGTTTCTTTTATAACTTTTGATATATCTTTGGTTAACACCGTTCTTGAGTTGTATCGTGTCAGCAGTATTCCTCTAACCTCTAATGCCTTATTGCTATATTGCTTTTACCGCCTATATTATAAATATCCGCTTTAGTTAAGACTGGGGAAAGTTCTTCGGATAGTCTATCTTTCATTTCGGATATCTCTTTATCCGCACGCCATAAATTAACACTATATTTCTTTATATCAATATTGAAACCTTCTTCTGATTTATTTGCTAGCCAAACAATAATGACAGATCCAATACTTGAAACACAGTATTCGGGAAATACCGAAATACCTCTTGACATATCCCTAATCCGTAAAAACTGTAAATGGGGATGACTATGGCAAGTAGGACCATAGCAATTCTGCATAGTTGCTTTATCCAATTATTTTGTAAATATTTAATAAATTGTTTTATAGCTCTAAAATATGTTTCTATGGTTTTTGGCTTGCTATCGATAAATGAAGCGAGCTTATCAAGTAAATCTTGAATAATAATGAATGTAGGGTTGCGCTATTTGCGCTCCGCCGCTCGCTTCGGTTATCGTTTGCAATTGTTGCATGTTATCCATATATACACATACATTTATACATAATTATATTTGTATATAACTATATAATACTACGCTTGTCAAGCGCTGTTTTGCAAAGAAATAGCAATAAGGCTTGGACTAAAAAGAGCTTTTGTAATTCAGTCAAAATGCTTATCTTTGTCATGAAATTTTTGCAAAATAGAGATTTATAATTAACGATTTTCCCAATTCTTTTACAAATCT
>JAITND010000052.1 GCA_031290625.1 Endomicrobium sp.
AAGACTAATGGGCGATCCTAGATTTAAAGCTTTTCAGAAAAAAGCGCTGGCGTCGTATAATAAATTAGTTAGACAGAGGACTGCTCGGAGCGGCGCCCAGGTTAACACACATAATTAACATGAAGGGGGCTACTTTTTTGTTGAATTTTCAATGTTTTTTGCGATTAAAGAAGACGAAAAAAGTGAGGAAAGGGGTTTAAACGCCGCTAAGGCGGTATTTTGGGTTGGGCTTTTCAAGGTAATTTAGATAACTGATACCTCACAATTCATCCAAAGCCGTAGGACATTTCATCCGCTCTGTGTCGTTTAACGCATTCGCTATTACTTGCTTAATAAGTTCTTTTCCCTTTACATGATTCATTTTATCCTCCTGTCCTAAATCATTATGAGCAATCTCTATCCATTTTGAATAAAGTAAAACATCATACTCATTCATTTTCCTACAATTTTTTTGCCATTAACGAAAATACCAAAAAAGACATTTCGTCTTTTGCATATATTTTTACAGCTCCAAGTCTAACTGCCTCTTCTTTTTTGACATATCTAAATATATCCATAAGCACATTAAAAACAATCATAGCACATTATTTATTATCGCCAAACTATTGTCTGCAATTGTTACCGTTTTAGCATAAATACGCGCATTTGCTTCAAGAAACGTAAAGAATTTCTTAAATCAAATATAGCGTAAATTTTATTTTCTTTTTCGTCAATAACAGCTAAATAAGAACATTCTGAACTATTACCTATCTCTTCTGAAGATATAAACTCATTAGCATCTTTAATTTTTATCAATTCTTCAGCAGACAACTCTCTTAATTTTATACATAAACTCTCCGTATGAAACCATAATTTCACATTTCTCACGCTAGTTATAACGCAAAAATATAAAAATACCAAATATTTTATTTGTAAGCGACAAATGAGCAAACTTGATAAGACTTGATAACGCTTGATAACTTTAAACTGTTATTATTTCCCGTCGGAAGATATGTTAAAAATCATTATAACGTCTAAGGTTCAAAAAGATACTCAAAAGCCGATGAGAGGACTTGAACCTCCGGCCCATTGCTTACGAAGCAATTGCTCTACCAGCTGAGCTACATCGGCAAAACTGACAACCATGGTTGGATTGAAGTAAAAAATATGCTGAGGGACAGAATTGAACTGTCGACACCAGGTTTTTCAGACCTGTGCTCTACCGACTGAGCTACCTCAGCATGCCTAAAACTGCTTTACTTTCTGATATGACCTTCAAAAGCTTTTTTACCGGCTTCAAAAACTTCGTTTATTTTGTCTTTTCCTTCTTCGTAAATCTTACGTCCCTTTTCGGTTAAATCCTCACCTAAATCTTTAACCGTATCGGCAACATCTTCACTAAATCTCTTTATGTCGCGCCTTGTTTCTTTGCCAGACTTAGGAGCATACAATATGCCAAGAGCCGCTCCTATCAATCCGCCTAAAATAAAAGCAAATAAAGTATCTTTATTATTATTGCTCATTTTCTTCCCCCGTCCGCTTTTTTCTTTTGTTAACGCTTGACAAAGCGTAAAAGATAAGAGAAACTGCTGAAATAACCGGAGATGGTATTTTTTCGGTTAACGAGACGACTTTGCTTGACACCCTGCTTACAACGTCTAATTCAGAGTTGAGTTTATGTAAAGCCTTTTCAAACTCTACAGCCGTCTTTCTAACTCTAACAAGAGTAATTATCAAAAAAACTATGCCGACCGTCGCAGAAACGGCTATTAAAGCCGACGCAATAACTATTGCCAATTCGCATGATTTCATGGAAAAAATTATAACATAAACCTCCCCGCATGTCAATTTTTCTTGCCTCTTTTTTTCTTTCCCGACGATGAGTCGCCTGATTTCATATTCTTTAATTCAAGCGTTTTATCTCTTAGAACTGCGGCTGTCTCAAAATCCAGATTTTCAGCCGCATCTTTCATCTGCGATTCCAATTCTTTGATTATGCTGTCAATATTTTTAGGCGTAACCGCATAGTCAAATTTTTCTTCTTCAACAATTTGCGCCATAGACTTTTGTCTTGATAAATTTTGAAACTCGTCAAGCTCATGAACGGCTTTTATTATTGTCTTAGGCTCAATATTATTCTTTTTGTTATATTCAATCTGTTTTTTTCTACGGCGGTTCATCTCGGTTAAAGCTCTCTGCATTGAACCTGTCATAACATCGGCGTAAAAAATAACGCGGCCGTCTACATTTCTTGCGGCTCGCCCGCAAATTTGTATAAGAGTAGATTCAGAACGCAAAAACCCTTCTTTGTCGGCATCCAAAACAGCCACAAAAGACACTTCAGGCAAATCCAACCCTTCCCTCAAAAGATTTATTCCCACTAAAGCGTCAAACTTGCCCAAACGAAGGTTTTTGAGGATTTCTATTCTCTCCAACGTTTCTATTTCTGAATGTAAATATTCAACTTTAAAACCTTTCTCTTTAAGATAAAATGCTAAATCCTCGGCAGTTTTTTTTGTAAGAGTAGTAATCAATGTTCTTTGTTTTCTATCAACCGTTTTTTTGATTTCGCTCATCAAGTCTTGCACTTGTCCTTCAATCGGACGAATGATAACTTCAGGATCCACAAGACCTGTCGGACGGATAATTAAATCAACCGTATTCTTTTTACTTCTTTCAAGCTCATAAGTTCCAGGCGTAGCAGATACCGTCATGATCTTTTTTACAAGCCGTTCAAACTCATTAAATCTTAACGGTCTGTTATCAAGCGCAGACGGAAGTCTAAAACCAAAATCTATAAGAGTCTGTTTTCTACTCCTATCGCCTTCGTACATTCCCCTAATTTGCGGTAGAGATATATGCGACTCGTCGGCTATCATTAAAAAATCGCCGTTATCCTGCAGAAAATAATCTATAAGGGTAGTCGGTCTTGCCTCTTTAGAATTTCCAGATAAATGTCTTGAATAATTTTCAACGCCATTACAAAATCCTGTTTCCCTCAACATTTCCATATCATATTTTGTTCTCTGCTCAAGCCTCTGAGCTTCCAACGGCTTATTTTGAGCTTTTAAAACCTTAAGGCGTTCGTACAATTCAATCTGTATATTTTTCAAGGCTCTTTCAATCTTTTCTCTATCTGTAACAAACAACTTTGCAGGATATATGCACGCCTTGTCTTTTTTGTTTATTACCGCTCCTGTAAGAGGATTAAACTCTTTAATACTTTCTATTTCGTCTCCATAAAATTCAACCCTTATAGCAGTCTCAAGATAAGCGGGAAAAATTTCAACCGTATCGCCTTTAACCCTAAAACGCCCTCTTATAAATTCAACTTCATTCCTTTCATAGCGACTTGCCACAAGCTCGGATAGTAAACTTTTCATTGATTTTTCTTTACCTGCAAGAATTTCAATGCACATATTTTGATAGTCTTTTGGCGAACCAAGATTGTATATGCATGAAACCGACGCCACCACAATAACGTCCTTTCTTTCAAGTAGAGACGTTGTGGCTTTAAGTCTAAGTCTGTCTATGCGGTCGTTTATAGAAGCGTCTTTTTCTATATACGTATCGCTTGAAGGAATATAAGCTTCGGGTTGGTAGTAATCATAATAAGAAATAAAATATTCAACCGCATTATTTGGAAAAAAGGATTTAAACTCGGCATAAGTTTGAGCTGCTAAAATTTTATTTGGGGAAATTATAAGAGTAGGCTTTTGAAGCTTTTCTATTACGTTAGCCATAACAAAAGTTTTGCCTGAACCTGTGACGCCAAGCAAAGCTTGAGAGTCTTTACCTTTAAGATAATTATGATAAAGCTCGTCTATTGCGTGAGGCTGATCGCCCGAAGGTTTGAAGTTAGATACTAATTTAAACTTTCCCATATTTTATACATTTAATTATTTCCTCATATATTATTTCTTGCGGCAGCTTCACAACGTTTTTTAAGGCAACTTTTTTTGCGTTTATCTTAAGAAATTCAACGGCTTCCAATAGATTTCTTTCTGTAAAATCTTTTTCTTCAATTACTGTTACTCTTCCTTTTTCTTCAATTTCTTTAGCATTCCAATATTGATGATTGTCTGTCGCATGCGGGTATGGAATTAAAACAGCGGGCTTTCCCAAAGTCTTAAGCTCAAAAACAGTTCCCGCCCCTGAACGCGATATAGCCATATCGCACGCAGCATAAGCGTACGCTATATTGTGCATGTAGGCAAATATTTTGTAATCCGCGCGTACTCCTACAATCTTTTGTATCCTTGTAAAATCTTTTGCGCCAGTTATATGAATCGCTTGCATTTCATTACTTGAGGCAAAACGCAAAAGAGCTTTACGCGCAATTTCATTCAATTTGGCCGCTCCCAAACTGCCGCCGAAAACTAAAACCGTAAAAATATTGGCATTTAAACTAAGCCATTTTAAAGCGTCGTTCTTTGATACGGCAAAAATATCTTTCCTGACCGGACAACCAGAAATAACAAGATTTTTATTTTTAAAGTATTTTTCAGAAAAACTAAAACTTACAAAAGTTTTATCTGCTATTTTATTTATAAGCATATTAGCTTTCCCGGGAATTGTATTCTGTTCGTGTATAAAAGTTTTCTTTCCTAAAATTTTAGCGGCAAATAACGCCGGAACGGCAAGGTACCCTCCCGTTCCGATAACGGCGAAAGGATTTATATAAAAAATATGTTTTAAAGCTTTAAAAAAAGAAATTTTTAATCTAGCTAAAAACACTACAAATGAAAATGAAAACTTTGTAGGCATTCCAACCATATTAAAAGCCACGTATTGAAAACCGCTGTTGTTTAAAATTTCAAGAGATGCAGAATTATTATTTATAAAAAAAATAGAATTGTAGCCTTTGCTTTGAAACTCTTTAGCCAAAGCTATGCCCGGGTATATATGCCCGCCTGTGCCGCTTGCCGCAATGATAATATTTTTCTTTTTATTTGCTTTCATTCCGTTTTATCTTTTACCGTAATGCGATAAATTTATCAATATTCCAGCTGCAGCCATACTTATAACAAGAGACGTTCCGCCAAAAGATATAAAGGGAAGAGGAAGCCCCTTTGCTGGAAATACTCCCGTGGCAACAGACAAATTTATAACTGCTTGAAAAACAATAACAAACGTTATGCCTAAACACAAATATTCAGAAAAAACGTCAGGCATATGTTTGCTCATCTTTATGCCTTTAAAAAATAGATAGATAAAAAAAGAAACAACGGCGCAAGCGCCAAAAAAACCCAACTCTTCTCCAATAATAGGAAAAATAAAATCGGTGTGAGCTTCAGGTAGATACATAAGTTTCATCTCGCTTTTACCTAGTCCTCTGCCAAAAAATCCGCCAGCGCCTAAAGCATTTAAAGACTGTTTCACTTGATATGAAGCAGCGTCAATATTTATAAAAGACGCTAAATAATCGCGGAACCTTGCAAGTCTGTACGGTTTTGTGATTATTTCTTCAGCAATCAACAATGCGCCAACTGTCCCGCTAAAAAGAACGACCTTAATTTGCAGACCTGCGCAAAAAAGCATAGCAAAACACGCTGCAGCTATCAGAATAGGCGTACCCAAATCAGGTTCTAATGCAATAGGACACAACATAAAAAGAATTATTGACAACGGAGCTATCAGACCTTTTAATTTCTCAATCATGTCCTTCTTTCTTGATATAAAATCAGCAATTATTATAACTATCGCTATTTTTGCAAATTCAGAGGGTTGAATAGTGAAGAAGCCAAAACTCAGCCATCGTTTCGCCCCAAGCCTTGATGCTCCAAAAAACAACACAGCTACAACCAAAAGCCAAGAAAGAATATAAATTACTTTTGCATGTCTTTTATAAAACTTATAGTTGATTACAAAAGCCGTTGTAAACATTGCTCCAAACCCTACTAAAAGCCACAACATTTGCTTCAAAAAAAACTTGTATGGACTAGACCATCTGATATACGCGCTAATAAAGCTAGAAGAAAAAACCATGACCGTTCCAAAAATAACGCACAAACATATCAAGACTATAAGCATGCGATCTGATTTCTTAAAATCTATTTTAAACATATCTTCGCCTATAACTTGCGCACAAGTTGTTTAAAAACGCTTCCTCGTTCTTCAAAATCTTTAAATTGATCAAAAGAAGCGCATGCCGGGGAAAGCAACACCGTATCGCGCGGCGCTGAAACTTTGTAAATTTTATTAACCGCATTTTCTATATTGCCGCAATCGTAAAAATTAGTAGTCCCGCTTAAATCATTTCTTATTTTATTAGAAGCTTCGCCTATAAGGAAAATTGCTTTGACTTTGTCTTTTACAAGGTTCTTTAAAGGCAAATAAGGAAAACCTTTATCTCTCCCGCCCATAATAATCAAAACATTTTTATCAAAAGATTCCAAAGCAACCCTTGTTGAATCTATATTCGTTGATTTTGAATCGTTATAGTAATCTGCTCCGTTTACAGTTTTAACAAACTCTATTCTGTGTTCCACGCCTTTATATTTTGAAATAACTTTTTCTATATCTTTTGGATTTACGCCGGCAACATACGCCGCCGCTGTTGCCGCCAAAATATTTTCTATGTTATGGCTTCCTACTATATTGATTTTAGGTTCTATTTCAAAATATTTTTTGCCGACTTTTATCGCTATTTTACCGTTGTTATAAAAGATACCTTTATTTAACGCTTTCTTGCTGAAATAAATTAAATTCGCTTTAACTTTTAAGCTTATTCTTCTGCATATTTTGTCGTCATAATTTAATATTGCAAAATCTCCGCGCCGTTGGTTTATAAACGCATTCTCTTTTGCCTTTATATAAGCGTTCATAGTCTTATGATGTTCAAGGTGATCCGGAGTAATATTTAATAAAACTGAAATATCAGGTCTAAAATTTGGCGTATCTTGTAGTTGATAACTTGAAAGCTCCATTGTAATATGCGTATTTTCCCCAGTTTTTAAAGCTTTATCCGCCAAAGGCGCGCCTATGTTACCGGCGACTATAGAGTCTTTATAAACCGATTTTATTATTTTAGCCGTTAAATCTGTAGTTGTAGTTTTGCCGTTAGTTCCCGTTATGGCAATAATTTTTTTATATTTTGAGTTTACTAAAGAAAAGGAAAGCTCGCTTATAACGCCAATTTTCTTTTTAACAGCTTTTTTTAGTATAGGAATATCAGAATGAATCCCAGGACTCTTTACGACAATATTAGAATCTAAGATTTTGTCGGAATGCCCGCCGAATTCCGTATTAATTTTTTTATTTAATTTCTTTATCTCTCTTTTGCTTCCGGCGTCGCTAGCAAATACGTTGTAACCCAACTTTACCGCAAGATTTGCCGCCGCAACGCCGCTTTTGCCAAGTCCTAAAACGCATAAATTTTTACGCATGGCTCACCTCAACTTAAGCGATGCGAAAGATAATATTGCAAGCATTATTCCAATTATCCAAAATCTTATTGTAACTTTAGTTTCAGAAAGTCCCAGCATTTCAAAATGATGGTGCAAAGGCGCCATTTTTAAAATCCTTTTTTTAGTCCTTTTATAATAAGACACTTGAATAATAACCGATAAAGCTTCTGCGACAAAAACGCCGCCAAGTAAAACAAGAATAAGCTCCTGTTTTATAAACACCGACGACATGCCTAAAATACCGCCTAAAAATAAACTTCCCGTATCGCCCATAAAAACCTGAGCAGGGTAGGCGTTGTACCAAAGAAATCCTAATCCAGATCCAATAACGGCAAACAAAAACACTGAAATTTCCCCAGCTCCAGATACGTTAATAATTTTTAAATAATCAGCTATTTTCACGTGTCCCGCGAAATAGGCAAAAAGAGCTAAAGTAAAGGCTACTATAACTATACTTCCTATGGCAAGCCCGTCAAGTCCGTCTGTCAAATTTACAGCATTAGAACTGCCTACAACCATAACCATAACAAGAAGCATGTACAAGAAAGAAAAATTTATAAAAAAACTTTTAACATAAGGAATATTTACCAAAGTTGTAAAGTCTGGATTTTGAGGGAAGAAACTTAAATACGCCGCAAGCGCCGCTGCAAAAAGAGTCTGTCCTAAGAGTTTTCCTCGCGCGGAAAGACCTTTTGTATTTCTTTTTTTTAATTTTAAAAAATCGTCGCAAAAGCCAAAAAAACCAAACCAAATAGATCCTATTAAAAGCCAAATAATAAACCGATTGTCTAATCTTGCCCATAAAAGAACAGATATTACAACCGATAATAATATTATAAGACCGCCCATTGTGGGCGTTCCTTTTTTAGATAAATGCGTTGAGGGTCCGTCAGCCCTTACCACTTGTTTGATTTTAAATTTTGTCAATTCTCTTATAATATAAGGACCGACTATAAAACAAATCAAAATACCTGTCAGAACCGCCCCGCCAGCCCTAAAGGTAATATATTGAAATATATTAAAAGGCGTAAATACGTCGCTCAAGCTATACAGAATATGGTATAACACTTTATTCTACCTCTCTAAAAAATCATAAAAGTTCGCAAAAATTTCCTCTAACTTCATTCTTCTGGACCCCTTAAACAAAAATACAGAGCTTTTATCAATATCAATATTTTTAAGATTGTTCAAAAGTTCATCCGAGTTTTTAGAATAAAAAACATTTTTCTTATCGCCAAGACCAGTTTTAGTATTAAAAATAATATTCCCAAAAAGATTCACGGAATTTATTTTTTTATCTCTAATAAACTTTCCGATCTCAAAATGATATTCGTCGGTTTTATCGCCAAGTTCAAGCATATCCGCCAAAACCAAATTTACCTTTTTATCGGGATAACTTTGCAATACCGCGTCTATTGAATTTCTCATTGAAGAAGGGTTCGCATTATAAGCGTCGTTTATCAATATCGCCCCGTTTTTAGCAGAAACAGTTTCCATACGCATTTTAGGAGCAACAAACAACTCTATGCCGGTTTTTATATCTTTTAAAGATATTCCCAGTCCTACTGCGCACGCAGCGGCGGACAAAGCATTGTACACATTGAATTTTCCTCGCGCAGGCATAAAAACTTCTAAAGATTCTTTATTGAAACAAATATCAAAAACCGTTTGATCAGGGAATAACTTTATATTTTCAGCGGTTACGTCGGCTGGGCAATCCGCGCCGAAAGTAATAATTTTGCGCCCGACGACGTCTTTTATAGTTTTTAAAAATTTATCGTCGTTGTTTACAATTATGCAACCGTTTTCTTTTACATTTTTAAACAAATCTTTTTTTTCTTTAAAAACGCCTTCGGGAGAAACAAAAGTATCCAAATGCGAGAAACCTATATTTGTAATTGCTGCGACATCCGGCGCTAAAATATCCGATAATATTTCAATTTCGCCGTAAAGCGAAGTAGCGATTTCAAAAATCGCGTATTGATATTGAGAAGTTAAATTAAATATTGAAAGAGGAAGTCCTATTCTGTTATTGAAATTTCCTTTATTTGAAAGCGTTTTTCCTTTCTGATTTAAAATTGAAAACAAGATTTCTTTTGTCGTAGTTTTTCCGTTTGAACCGGTGATGCCGACTATGCTTACATTATTAAATTTTCTCCTATAATATTTTGCAAATTTCCCAAGAGCAACAAGAGTATCGTCGGTTTTAATCATTGACGGAAACTTTGAAAAAGGAGTAAAATGCTTTAAATTCTCGCTTGAGTAAACTATTACTGAAGCCTCTTTATCAACAACTTCTTTTATAAAATCGTGACCGTCATAACGTTCGCCTTTTATCGCAAAATATGCTTCTCCTTTGCATATAGTTCTTGAATCAATAGAAACGCCTTCTACTAAAAGATTAGGATCCCCTATTATAAATTCGCCGTCTATGGATCGTATTAAATCTCTAAGCTGAAAAATCTCCATTAAAAACTAAACTCCTCTTGTTTAGGTTCATTTGAAATATTTTCCTTCTGATTTTTTAATTCTATATATTTTGCAGCGATTTCTATGTCGCTAAAATGGATCTTGTCTAAACCTATTATCTGATACGTTTCATGACCTTTGCCAGCTAACAAAACAATATCGCCTTTATCTGCCATCATAACTGCTTCTTTTATAGCTTCCTCTCTGTCAACTACAACTTTATAGTTAGTTTTATAGACTCTTTTTATACCTGCTTCTATATCCAAAACTATAAGATTTGGATCCTCAGTCCTCGGGTTATCCGACGTTACAAAAACAAAATCGCTCGTTTCAACCGCAACTTTCCCCATTATAGGTCTTTTTGTTCTGTCTCTGTCGCCGCCGCAGCCAAAAACAGTTATAATTCTTTTATGTTTAATTTTCTTTACGGCTTGAAGAACATTCTTCAAAGCGTCTTCCGTGTGCGCGTAATCTACAAGAACTTCAAAACCACCCCCCCCTGTACCAACCTGTTCAAGTCTGCCTGGAGCTTGCATTGCGTTATTTAAACCCTCTACAACTTTGCGAAACTCAATACCGCTGCAAACAGAAGCGGCTAAAGCTGCCAAAGCGTTATAGACATTATGAAGTCCAAAATGTTTTATGTTTATTTTAGCAGTATTACCGGCGTATAATAAATCAAACTTGCTGCCAGAACTTGAGACGTCAATATTTTGGGCTTTAAAGTCTGCTTCTACGTTATTTAATGCGCAATAAAGCTTTTTTTCAGCATTCAAACCGATATCGGCGAGCTTTTTGCCGTATTTATCATCAATGTTTATTACAGCGAATTTCCTATTTTTTTTTTCGCCTGTTCCCAAAGAGCGAAATAACGCAGACTTAGCTTCAAAATAGCGGCCCATAGTTTTATGGAAGTCTAGATGGTCTTGAGTTAAATTCGTAAAAACGGTAATGTCAAAATCTATGCCGTAAACTCTTCCCAAACTTAACGCGTGGGAAGAAACTTCCATAACAATGTGCTTGACTCCCGCATCAAGCATTTCTCGCATAATCCTGTAAATATCCGGAGCTTGAGGCGTTGTGTTTTGAGCCTCAACAACTTTATCTCCATATCTGTAGTTAATTGTACCCATAACTCCGCAATCAACGCCTGCATGAGACAATACGCTATCTATCATATAAGCGATTGTAGTCTTGCCATTTGTTCCAGTTACGCCTATAACGTTTAATTCTCTATCCGGATAATTATAAAATTTAGCTGAGAAAATAGACATAAACCTAAAAATGTCTTCAGCAATAATCAAAGGAATCTGGCATGTTTCAACATTTGAATGACTTACAATTGCAGAAGCTCCTTTTTTCATTGCTTCGCCAATATGTTTACATCCATCGGTATTATGACCCGGCAAAGCGAAAAAAACATACCCATTTTTAACTGTTCTTGAATCGTAAGATATGCCTGAAACTTCAACATCTAAATCGCCTGAGACAAAAATTTTCATATCGTCGGATAATATGCCTTTAAGTTTCATTGTTATTCCTTTCAAATTTTGTCTCGGCAAAAGTATAGCATTTTATTTATACATATCTTTCAGAGGCAAACATACTTATTTTTTATTTTACATCGTCTTTCTCAATACGTAAATATTCGGCGATTCTTTTGGAAATATTGGCAAAAACAGGCGAAGCCACCGACGCGGCGTAATAACTACTTCCTTTAGGCTCATCTATAATTACTAAAACTACAAACTCAGGCTTCATCGCCGGAACCATACCGCAAAATGAAGCAGTATAATATTTAGTCGAATAAGTTTTAATTGAAGGATCGACTTTTTGAGCCGTACCAGTTTTTCCGCCAACCGTATATCCTTGGATTTTCGCGCTTTTTCCCGTTCCCATGTCAACGACATTCTTTAACAATTTTTTCACGATATAAGCCGTATCTTCGGAAACAACTCTTCTTATTTCTTTCTTTTCAAAAATTTCCTCTTCAGAATTACATCTTATTATCTTTTGTATTACAAAAGGTCTTAATAAAACGCCGTCGTTTGCCAACGACGAGAAAGCGTTTATTATTTGAAGAGCTGAAACGCCTATGCCTTGCCCAAACGAAATATTGGGAAGAGTTAAAGCATTCCATCTCTTTACGTCCATTAAAAGACCTTTAGCCTCTCCTGGCAGATCTATACCTGTTAACGAATAGAATCCAAATTTTCTTATATAGTCGTAAAAAAGGTCGCCGCCTAATCTTTGAGCTATTTTTACCATTCCTATATTAGACGACATTTCAAAAATTCCGCTTAAAGTAGCGCTTCCCTCTATTTTATGATCGTCATTTATCGTATGCCCGGCTATTTTAAACTTGCCGTTTTCCAAATAAAACGTATCGGAAATTTTTATCTTGCCTTCTTCCAAAGCGGCGGCTACCGTTACTATTTTAAATGTTGATCCGGGCTCATATATATCGCTGATTGCAGAATTTCTTAAACGCCTTATATCTTTAATTTTGTCCGAACAATCAAAATCCGGAAGAGAAACCATAGCAAGAATTTTTCCGGTTTTCGGATTTTGAACAATGCATATAGCTTTTTTAGCTTTATATAATTCAAAGGCTTTTCTAAGCTCTTGTTCAGCTATAAACTGTATATTCCTATCTATAGTAAGCTCTATATTACACCCGCAAATTTCTTCCATATTAAGCGATTTATTACGGATTATTTGCCCTCGCCCATCTCTAATTATTTTAGTTTTTACGGTTTCTCCAGAAAGATTCGCATTACATATTTTCTCAACGCCTTCAAGACCGCCGCCGTCGCGACCCGTTATGCCAAGGATATGCGCTAAAAGCCGTCTTTGCGGATACCGTCTGGTATATTTCGCTTCAAAACCAACGCCTTTAAGCTTTGTTTTTTTTATTTTTTCAACAGTAAAAGAATCAACGTCAAAAGCTATCGGAATATAAGACATGTTTTTAAAATCGCATATTTTCTTTTCTTTTATTTTTATCCCATTTTCAGACAATACTTCTTTTAACGTTTCAAAATCTTCTATCATTTTCGCATCAAGAAAAACTGTATAATTTTTTATACTTGTCGTCAATATATTTCCTTTCGCATCAAGAATATCTCCTCGTTTAGGAACTTCCACATTTTCGCGATTAACCATTTTCTCAACAGCGCGATTTATTCTTCCGTGAAGAAATATCTGTAAGTAGGCAAGTTTTGCAAATAAAAGAAAAAAGACCGTCAGCGTCGCAAACGCCAAAACAGTCTTTCTGTTAATTCTATTTTTTTTCTTCCTCATTTTTAAGGAACCTAATCAACATAAATTATATGTTTCTCATCTGGTCGTAAAAGATTCTTTTCTTTGGCAATTTTATCCATTTTCTCTAAAGCGAGATTTGAATTTATCTTTAATCTTAAAATATCGTTTTCAGAATTGAATTTGTCGTAATCAGATTGTAAAGCGCTCGCTTTATAAGCCAATCTCATTGACATATTTTGTTGCCAAAGATAAACAAAAATCGTGATAATTAACGACGCTCCCAAGAAAAACGGCTTACGCATTATTTATTTTCTCCGCAGCTCTTATTTTAGCGCTTCTGCTTCTTGGATTTAAACGGATTTCTTCCTGAGAAGCTGTAACCACTTTTTTAGTAAGTATTTTATATATTCCGTCCGACGCATTTTTCTTAAAATCTTGTTTTATAATTCTGTCTTCCAAAGAGTGGAAACTGATTAAAACTATTCTGCCGTCTTGATTTAACAACTCTGGAGCGTTCAACAATAACGTGTCTAAATTACCAAGCTCGTCATTTACAAAAACTCTCAACGCTTGGAAAACTTTTGTAGCTGGATTTATTTTTCCTTCAGCTCTTTTAACAGAACGCACTATGTCTCGCAGCTCAAAAGCCGCGCTTATTATTCCTCTCTTCCTACGCAAAATAATAGCGTCTGCAATCTGTCTTGACTTATATTCTTCTCCGTATTTATAAAAAATATCGGCTAAATCATCGCGGGAATAAGAGTTTACAATTTCCTTTGCCGTCAAAGCGTTTCTCTTATCCATTCTCATGTCAAGAACGTCTGAGTTAAAAGAAAAGCCTCTATCTAAAGCGTCAAACTGTTTTGAAGAAACGCCAATATCAGCTAAAATACCGTCAACTTTGCTTATATTAATTTTAGCTAAAGCATTTTTAATATTTTTAAAGTTATCCCTAATAAATACAACTCTGCCGGCAAAATCTTCCTTTTGGGAAATAAATCTGTTTGAGGCGTCTTCGTCCCAGTCAAAAGCTACTATTTTAAGCTTCTCAAATTTATTAAGCAAATAAGAAGTATGCCCGGCGCCGCCGAAAGTACAGTCGACATATAAACCTTCTGGATTATTAACCAGATACCGCGACGTTTCTAAAGGCATTACGGAGATGTGGTGCATTTTCGCGCATTCCTACTTTGAAGTCAACATCTTTACGGCTATTATTATCATCAAAGCCGCAAAACACTTTTTAAGAATTTGTTCTGGTAAAAAATCTGCAAGATAAGAACCTAGGAAACCGCCGGCGACAAAACCTAAACCTATCAAAGCGGCAATACTAAAATTTACGCATCCTCTTTTATAATAAATCAACATGGAAACGAAACTCAAGCAAATTACGGCAAGAGACGTTCCTTGTGCTGCTTGAGTCATTTTCAACAAAAACGCCATAAGAGGTATTAAAACAATGCATCCTCCGACACCCATGAGACCGCTCAGTATTCCGCCTGCAAGACCTATGGCGACGCAAGCCCAAATTTTACCTCTAATAACCGCCTTATAAAGACGAATTATACACCGAATTCTGTCTTTCAAAACTTGAAAGCGCAACCATTTCTCTGCCGTTAGAATTGCTTTTAACGGTCAAGCGGCCATACTTCAGCCTTGCTTTCCGGTAAGGATTTGGCCGTTTCACCTTCCGCGTTTCCGCGAAAACTTATCCTTTTGCAAGGATACTCTCTTATTTCTAAGAAAAGCGTCTCTGTTCGCACCTCTACCCTCGCGAGCGACAGGGATTGCCTGCTACCGTTTACCTCAAGGATAATCCCCGAGTAAAGTTCGGACTTTCCTCTTTACATGTCTATAAGACTGCAAAGCGGTTGCGTATCCGTCTTTATAAAGCGTCTTTCTTAAACAATATTCTGGAACAATTATCGCAAACCACAAGCTCTTGACCTTTAAGAGCTTGATTGATAAGCTGAGTTCTTAAAACCATACCGCAACCGCCGCAACTCTCTCCGTCAACAACAGCCATTCCGCGACCATCGCGTCCAGTTTTTAATCTATCATAATGAGACAAAATAGATTTGTTGACTTTTGATTTGCGTTCTTCTTTTATCTTTTCCAATGCGACAACTTTTTCCCTAAGCTTGGTAACATTATTTTCTATATCCGTTATTTCTTTCTTTATATTTTCTTCAAATTTTTGAAGTTCGTTTTCAGCGGCTTTAATTTTTGCAGACTTTTCGTCTACATTCTCCATAAGCGCCAAAAGCTCATCTTCAAGAACGCTCTTATCAACTTTTGCTTTTTCTATCCCCAAAAGTAAAACTTTATAAGTATCGTTAGACTTAACAGCATTAAGCTCCATAGAATATTTTTTTATAGCTTTTTCCTTATCATCAAGTAAAGATTCTTTTTCTTTAGTCAACGACACTAACTCTGCATACTCTTTCTTTTTTTCGCTTAATTCAGCTTTTTTATCGCCTAAAATCCTGTTCTTTTCTTCAATTAAACCGGGCGCAAGACTTATTTGCTTGTTGACGTCGCTAATTTTTACGTCATAATTCTGCAATTCAAGTAACAAAGCCAAATTTTGCTTTAAATCTTCCATCTATCCCCCGGGTTTTGCTTTGATTTATAGATATAAACTAAATTAAGAAAAATAAGCAATTTTTGAAAAATATATAACCCTACGACATGCGTCTCTTTCGGGTCCTAGGACATATTTTAGCGCAAAAAGTTGAAATCATAAAGCGCTCTTGGCTTGCCGCTCCACAAATGGCAGAACCATTGCCTTTACTAAAAAAACCGAAACTAATGATGGAATAATATAGAAAAAAGGGAATAATTTTGGAACTTATTGACCAATAATTAGCACTTCTTTTACATCAGAGTTAGACAAGGCATATTTGTAATCTCTACTGTAAATCACAGATACTTTGTCTTTATATTTATCTACAATATCAAATAATTCTTGAATACTTGGTATTCCGTCATTACGATAAGAGATGACCATTTTTGAATTGCGAAACTTTTTAATCACTTTTTCAAACTCTGATGCGATTTGATTTTTATCAATCCATGGGCATTTTTTATCAGATTTTATTGGAATATGCTTATATTTATCGCAGATCTTATTTCCCCAATTCTCATAATCAGCAAGCCCTTCAAGAAAATGATAAAAATCAAGATAATTAGCGCCAATGCCCTTATTTGATACGTAAGGAGTATCAAGATAAAGCAAATCAACGTCGTTTATATCTAAATCCAAAGCATCTTGATTGCGAGATTGGCATTTTAATCCGTTATAGAAAATGGCGTTATTAGCTTCTGCTACAAAATGACGAAAATAATTTTCAAATGGCTTGTCCCATGTTGTTTTATTACCAAAACTCCGTGTAACATTAGATAATCTTATATACAAGTTGGCTCTATGAAAAAGGTTATAAGGTCGTTTTATTATGCAAGATTGAAACAAAGCAAAGAAAGAAATCGCTTTTTTATATTCGTCATTTAACTGGTTGATATTATAAATTATATTGTCAAGCCAAGCATTTTCTTCATCCGTATAGTAAATTCCTTTGAAAGTTTTCTGAATAAAATCTTGCTTATTCTTATTTTCCGATAGAAGAAAATCAATATCTTCGTCTGTTAATTTTGCGCTATCATTTTCAATTAACGCTTTTCCGATAATGTGATTAAATTTCAAAATATCATTATAAAAAACCTGCTTGCCTTTTCTTTTCAATAAGTGAGAAACTGAACCTGTTCCGCCAAAAGCATCTAATGCTGTCTTAAAATCTAAATCCTTTATATTATCCCAAATCCAATAAGTTAATTTGTTCTTTGATCCCTGATAACGAGTTGATGGAAAAGGATTATTTTCGTCAAACGCAGAAATGCCGCTAGTTTCAATATACGGCAAAAATAAAGATTGAACTGCGGCAAGCGTATTCCTCATTGATTTTATTCCTCTTGAACGGATGAGATTAACTTATAATCTGGCGACTTTTTCTTATACTCGGCGTATTCTTTCAGAATTGTAGGGAAAAGCATTAACTCAATGATTTTTGAGACAACTTTTGTATCAACAGAAATAGTGTAAATATTTTTATAAATATCTATAAAACCTTTCGTAACCCAATCTTTATTTTTATCTTGCAAAACAGCAAGATTGACAAACAAAGTCTTTTCTAATTTTGACTTAAAATCATTAACTTTCATATATTTTTATTATAACATAAAAAACAAGGCTGTCACAACCAACGACCTTTAGAGACTGCTTCTTTCATACCTAATTTTGTCCGTTCACTGTTTATATCGCTTTCGTATTGGTCATACGCTTTTCCAATATTTCTAACAAACTTCCCATTTGCACTTTGTTCATTATTACCCTCAACATACAAAACTTGGATACCAGATTTTTCTAAAATTGTTTCTAATGAACTGCCGTCATTAACATTTCTTGCAAACCTGCTTGAATGATAACATATAATGGCTTTTATATTATTCTTCTTTGAAGTTGCGGATGCCATCATTTTTGTTAATTCGTCTCTATTGTTTTTTGTCCTTGCAGTTTCACCTTCTTCTCTGTAATTTCTGACAATTATATAACCATTCTTTTCTGCAAATTTTCTACACGCTTTTTCTTGCCCGTCCAAACTCTCGCCTTTCACTTGCTTATTGTCTGAAACTTTTACATAACTATTAAGCATATTTCTTCTCGTTATTTTCCATTAGGAATACTCCTTAAATATTCGCTTACAGCAACTTTTGCAAACTGCATAAGCAAATCTATTATCTGTTCCTGTTGTCTCTATAGTTTTTTAGCAACGTTTTATAAACCGCTTTTCTTTTCTCGTATTTGGTTTTTAATTTAATGTCGTCAATCGTTGTATATTGACGAGTATTTTCTTGCATATGTTCCGATATGTCAAAATTTTTGCATTCTGTCTTTGGCATAAAACCTAAATTTATGCCTACGCAATTTTCTAATATATAATCGGTCAAATTCGGTTTTTCAAATAACTGAAACAACGAAATTCCGCAGGCGTTAATCCTTCCCAGACTTTGCCTGTTGATTTGAACTCCTATGGGTAATGGCGTTCTTGTAAGTTAAGTAACGACTGCATATTGCCTAAATACTATCCTCTTAAAAAGTTAGCTTCTTAAAATATATGTTTTTGGCTCAATAGCCCTATACTTTATAATATATAAATCCCTGTCTTTTTTTCAAACTTTCAAATCTAAAATTCTTCAAAATATGCCGTTATCTGCCTTCTTTTATGGCGTAAAATTCCGCTTGTCAATAGGTAGGCATCATATGCATTAACCAACGATATTTCAATTTACCCCCCCCCCCTAGTGTTAAATTTATAGTTTTCTTATAGTCTCATACCCGCAGAGTATACCATATATTAAGGGCTTTTACGCTCTTTTTACTTATTTTTCAATATCTTTTACTTCCGCAGTATCAATATCCGCCCGCTTGGCATAAAATCTTATTATAAACACCAATTTTTACTATGCATTAGAATATAATAAAGTTTCCTATATGATAAAGAATTCTAAAAAGGTGATCAAAATGCGTATTTTTAGACATTTTAAGAATTCTTCCGGCTTTTCTTTAAGTCCGATTTTAATTGCAATTTTTTACATCAGTTTTTCTGTTTTGCATAGGATTACAGTCTCGTTTCTTGCTCTGCTAAAATTTATTTTTATCATAGAACTTTATTACTCCGCCAGAGAAGAATAAACATTTTTTGTATTTGGTATAATTTCAAACACGATTAGAAGTATTGCCTGCGTACAAATTTTACCTTTGGCGTAAGAACAATGAAAACAAAACGACAGTTGGGACAATTTTTTACAACTAATACAAAATATATCCTTCAAGGGTTTGAACCGTATATACTCGGAAAGGATGTAATAGACGCTTTTGCAGGCGCAGGAGATTTATTGAATTGGGCTAAATTAAACGGGGCGAAATCTATAAAAGGTTATGATATTGACGCGCAATACATTGACAATAAACTTGTGTTAAAAAACGACAGTTTGTTAAATCCGCTAAAATATGATTTTGTTATTACAAACCCGCCGTATTTGTATCAAAATAAATTGGAAGACAATTCTATTTTATTAAATAGCAAACACACAGATTTATATCAGTTGTCTCTTGAAAAAATAATGGATAGCAGAGAAGGCATAGTAATAGTCCCGATAAATTTTCTATCTGCCGAAAATTCAAAATATATAAGAAGTTGTTTTTTGAATAAATTTGAGATTGTAAAATGCAATTATTTTACGGAACGGGTTTTTGAAGATACGACGTATAATGTTATTTCTTTCTACTATAAGCAAAAAGTTAGAAATATGGATAAAATTAGTATTGATTTTACTATTTACCCAAGAAACAAAAATATCAAAATAGATTTGTTCCGCTCGTTTAATTGGCAAATAGGCGGCGAGTTTCTAAACGAAATAAAACAATACAGCAATCCTTTAAATATTACTCGTTTAGAAGAAGAAGATTTGTCGCCAGGAAAGTTGCCCGTAAAAGCGGCTTATAACCATTTGGATTTAGCAAAAGAATTTAAGGTGGATAAAAATACTTGGAATAAAATCAAACGCAATATAGTGATACTTAAAGCAATAGATACCGGAACAGACGACGGAAAAATATGCCTTGACGATATACGCAAATACGGATATGACGCGCTTGTTAGCATAAAGACTTCCCGCAATCAAATAAATCTTGTTTTCCGCAGATAGTATCAATAGAAGAACAAGAACAACTCATAAAATTGTTTAATGAAGAGTTAGATAATAAGCGTAATAAATACCATTCTCTGTTTCTTACAAATTACAGAGATAAAGATAGAAAAAGAATTTCGTTTAATTTTGTCTATAATCTTATTAACTATCTTTATTTTTCTAAACTCAAAGGAAACTATGACGATAAAATCCAACCTATACTATTTTAAACGCTCCATCAGCAATCCGGAACAACCTCTTGATTTGGCTTATATGTTTTTAGATTGGGATAAAAATATCAATGATTACGTTTCTGTTACAAAAAAATTAAAAGAGTTATTGTCGACAATAAAAACTCTAAAAACCAAAAAACAAAATGCAGAAGATTTCTATGCAGATTTATATGCTTTATGGAAAAATGAATTTGCTGGCGCGTCAGAATTAAATTGTTTTCTTGCCGCTTGCGACACATCAAGAGGCGGGATTATAGACGATTTTAAGTCTTTCAAATATGTAGTTGATTTGTATTTAGAACATAGGGATTTTACAGAAATTACTCCAAAAGAATGGGCACAGGCCTTGCTTGACAGCAACGCTTCTCGCAGAAAAAGCAGTTCAGGTGAAAACAAATTAAGAAATATTGCAGAAAAATCTGGGTTCACTTTTGCAAAAGATTGGGATACTTTCATAAAAACAGAAAAAGTCATTGCTAATTTCTCAAAAGATAAATTTGACCTAAAGAATATTAAGCAGAAATTAGGATTAACTTTAAAATTTAACAATCAAGGAAAATTGCTTGATATTATTTTGAAAAACAAAGACTATCTGTTATTTCTTGAAGCAAAACATTTAAAAGACGGCGGTGGCGCTCAAAATCATACGATAAGCGAACTTATCAACATTGTTAAACAACCTACGGGGAATAGCAAAGTTTTTTACGGAGCATTTTTAGACGGAATTTTTTCAAATGTTTTGCTTAACTTAACTCAGAATAATATAGATAATCCGAACACAATAAGGCTGGGGCAGAAAGAAAATAAAACTGTCTTTCAGCAAAGGGATATTGTTTCTGCTATCAAAGCGCATAATACTTCATTTTGGTTTAATACGGCGGGATTTACAGAATTTGTAAAAGATTTTGCTCTATATAACATAAGGGAATTAAAGTTGAATAATAAAAGATAGGAAGAAATTATTAACCAAGTTTACATTAGTTAAAAATTGAATTTTATAGGAAGTTATACGACTAAAAAACAACAAGATATTAAAACAGCCAATAAAGTAATTATAAAATTTGAAAATTGTTATGGCATAAATAACTTGGAATACGTTTTTAATTTTGGCAACACAAAAAAATCATACGCTATATACGCTCAAAATGGAACAATGAAAACATCTTTTGCAAAAACATTATTGGATTATAGCAAAGGGCAAACTCCGGATATTTTGCCTTTTCCAGACATAACGCCAAAGCTTTCAATTATGAACGGAAATAATGAGACTATAAACAAAGGCGATATTTTTGTTATAAAGTCAGAAATTAACAATTTTAATACAGAAAAGACGTCAACATTGTCGGTCAATAAGGAACTTCGCAAAAAACATTTGGAAATAACAAAATCAATAGAAGAGAAAAAAAGCTCTCTAATAGAAAAACTACAAGAAATATCTAAAATAAAAAATAACAAATTAAATCCTAATAATTTGGAATTAACATTTACAAAGGATATAACGGGGTATCCGATTTTGCGTTCCTTTCAATATAAGTATTGGTAATAAATTTGATTATAAAAACAAGTAATATCTCTATGAACTAAATAAGGAATATGAGAATTCGTATCAAATCATTTGTTTCAAGACTGAACATAGAAAGAGCATTAAAGATTTGGTCAAACTATATAAAGCAGTTTTTCAATAGTCTCTTGCCTTTGCTGTTTCTGCAATCTCTGGGTTTCCGAAAGATTGGCAGATAAAATAAATCTGTTGTAATCTTTTTTGTAATTGTGGTTAAATAATAATTTGTTAGATGCGGGGAAATATAACCCTACTTTCGTTAATGAAATTGCCAGACAAAAAATAATACTGAAAAGATGGAGAAAATGCTACGCGCCTTTTTCTCTATTATTCAAACAGCTTTGCTGTTGGTCATTCTGTTTTTTAACTATTCTGGTGGGTAGTGCAGGGCTTGAACCTGCGACCTCTCGCGTGTGAGGCGAACGCTCTTCCGCTGAGCTAACTACCCCCGCGACATGAGGATTATAGCAAATTTACAAAATAAAAAACCCCCGATTACTCAAGAGTTAATTTACCTTCTTAATTGGGCCTGGTAGGACTTGAACCTACGACCATTCGATTATGAGTCGAACGCTCTAACCAACTGAGCTACAGGCCCGCTTGTATTATTGTCAATCGACGAGAGCAGTATACTCAAAAAACTGCAGCAAGTCAAATTTTGCGTATATGCACCGTTTTTATTGCGGACTGGTTTTCCACTTACGATGAAACCAAAACCATTGTTCCGGATAACGATGAACAATATCTTCAAGTTTTTTCAAATAAAATGTATTTATAATTTCTATATCTTTGTTTGAATCGCCGGAGTTCGGCATTGGAACTTCCGTAAATTCAACTTTCATTATGCCATTTTTTTGTCTTATTCCAAGAGCTATTATAATCGGACATTTTGCTCTAAGAGCAAAAAGAGCCGCCCCTTTCGGCGTTGACGTCAACCTTCCGAAAAACGGAATAAAAACGCCTTGCGGGCCGGCGTCTTGGTCAGCCATAAATGCGACTATTTCATTTCTTTTTAATGCTTTCATAACGTCCCTGAAAGCCATTCCGTCTCTGCTTATAGTGGCAAACCCCTCATTAGTGCGGACATTATCCATCATTTTGTCTATAAGAAAGTTAGACTGATTTGCAACCACCACGGAGATAGGATATATTTTTGAATAAGCCAAAGCTGTCAACTCCCAATTACCCAAATGAGCTGACATAAAAATTGTCCCTCTGCCTTCAGAGTATGACTTTTCCACTAAGCGTTCATTCGTACAGACAAGAAGTTTTTTTATTTTTTCGTCTGACATAATTGGAAAAAAAATAATTTCAACAACTGTCTTTGCAAAATTTCTATAAGTGTTTATTGTTATAATCCTTATCTCTTTTTTAGACTTTTCAGGAAACGATTGCGTAAGCATATCTATAACGTGAGAACGCCTGAAATTGACGATATAGTAAAAAACGACGCCTATCATCTCGCCCGCTTTAACCGCAAGCTTAAAAGGAAACAATCTTATAAAAAAGATGACTATTTTAAGCGCAATATATTCGGCATAATATTGAAATTTGGTTCTTTTAGCCATCTATTAACTATCCTTGATAAAAATTTTTGCAAAGAAGCTTTTCTTAAAACCTATAGCCTTTTTAGGACACATTTCATGGCAACAGAAACAACTTACGCATCTCTAGTATTTACATAAGGATAATCGTTTCCTTTGATTTGTATTGCGCCTACAGGACATGCGTTGGCGCAAAGTAAACACTTAACGCAAATACTTTTATCTACGTTAGCTTTCGCCCGCAAAAGCTTACCAAGCGTTCGCGCAATAGGTTTTGGAAAAATATCCAGCTTCCGCAAATTTGAAAACTTGAACTTTTGAAAATTAAAATCTTTGGAAGATTTCCCCAAAACTTCTACTTTGTTTATGATATCAACAGTCATATTTAAATTTTTCAGCAAGTCGCTGCTTGATATATTATAATTTAATTCTTTCATCAAATACGCATCCAAAACCGCCGTGTCTTGGGAAGCTGCAATTAAATCCGTTTTTCTTATTTCCCCTGCGCTTGGACCGTTGCCTTCCTTTGTAAGCAAATTGGCAAAATCTTTATTTTTTGAAGTATATTTGCGATACTCGACTTTCATAAGACCAGTCGCAGTTCCGTAAAAGTTTTTTATGCCCGCCGAAAAACCCATAAGCATGCGAGTTTTAAGTCTTGGAAGATTGATTATGCCATCGCAATCCAAAACGGCGTTTGAGAAGTTAATTTTTTTTACGTTCTTATCTCCGACGTCAAAATCTTTGGAACCGACGGCTTCAAAATTTATTAACTCAACATTTTCTTTCCTACGGACTTCATCCGCGCCTCTAACTTTCCAGACATTTTTTATATTTCGTATTGCTCCTCATGGACTATCGCCGACTACTGGAACTGCGCCCGCTTCTTTTACAAGTTTATTATAACTCTTACAATCTCAGGGCGCGCGGTTACGGCTTTCAAAGGATCTTTGGGACTTAACAGATTTGGTTTAATAAAAATACGTTCAGAAGCTTTATAAAAGCAGATGCCGCCAAGAAGATTAATTACTTCCCTAACGACATTATCCGCTTTATTATAATCGTCGCATTTTGCAAGACTTATTTTTGTCATTAAACCGCGTTCCAATTGTCATGCTTCTTGAACTGTAGAGTCAACTTCGTCTTGTTTGTTCATCTTTACCGAGATTATTTTTGAAACGCCGCGTTCTTCCATTGTTACGCCGTAAAGAACGTCCGCCATTTCCATTGTGCGTTTGTTATGCGTTACAACCAAGAACTGCGTCTTTGACGAAAAATCTTTAATCATAGCGTTATATCTGCCAACATTTGCGTCATCTAAAGGCGCGTCTACCTCGTCTAGAATACAAAAAGGAGAAGGCTTAGCCATAAAAAAAGCAAATAACAAAGCAACGGCTGTTAAAGCCTTTTCTCCTCCCGAACAAAGAGATATATTCTGCAATTTCTTTCCCGGAGGTTGAGCGTAAATATCTACGCCGCTTTCAAGCAAATTGCTTTCGTCGGTAAGCATTAAGTCGGCTTCGCCGCCGCCGAACAACTTTCTGTAAAGGGTTTTAAAATTATCTCTTATAATATCAAAAGTCTTTTTGAAATTTTCTATTGTAGACTGATTTATTTTTTTTATAACTTCAAGCAAATCATCCTTTGACTTAAGCAAATCCTGTTGTTGAGTCAAAAGAAAATTATACCTCTGCTCCAAAGCATCGTACTCTTCCTGAGCGGCAAGGTTAACAGATCCTAGAGATTCCATCTTTCTCTTTATTTTTGTAATCTCTTCATTATTTACTTCTATGCCGTCAAAATCGTTCTTGATTTCTTCATAAGTCTTGCCGTATGTCTCGGCAAGCCTCTTTTCCAAGTCATTTTTTTGATATTCAAAATTCTTTAAATCCACTTGCATCGCATTGACTTCGTTATTTAATCCGTCAACCTTACCGCGCAAATCATGCCACTCATTAGTCTTTGAATCTAACGTATCTTGCGTAGTCTGCCTGTCGGTTAAAGAAAGCTGAATTTCCGCTTCCTTTTGAGCTTGACTTTCATACAATTGCTCAATCTTAACCGTCTCTGTTTCTTGAGAAGTAAACAGCTCGGAAAGTTTCTCATCGCTTTCAACAATCTTGCTTTCAGCATACTCTATCTGCTTTTTTATATTTGCAATATTGTCCGATAAATATTGTTGTCCCTGACGCTTATTTTCAAACTCCGCGGATTTTTTATCCCAAACGCTTCTTGTTTCCATCATCAATGGAGCTGAAGTCTCTTCTTCCTTCCTAACTGCAAGCGTATCGTTTTCTATAATTTTTAATTCTTCGTAAAGCCTATTTTCTTCATCTTCATACTCGGCAAGCTTTGTTTCAAAAACAGATATTTTTTCGTTAAAGGAATCCAATTCCTCTGTTTTTGCATTTATTTCTTCTTTGTGTTTATTTATTTCTTCAGCGATACTTTTTATATCGTTTCTCTTTTCTTGTATTTGGCTGCGTTTACTTTCTATTTGAGTCTTCGCCTTAATAGCATCAAATCCCTGTTTTTCTTTTTCTAAACGCAAGTTAATTTGATTTTCATACATCTGTTCAATTTCAGATTGCGTTTTAGAAATATCCATCCTTAATTCTTCCGATTTGTTTTGAAGATTTTTTATTTGCTCTTCAATTAACACAGGTTTTTCAAAAGATGTTTTTCCTCCGCCAGAAACAACAACGTTACCATAAACCTTATTTCCAAAAACCAAAGCGCCTGAACAAACATACCGAACTATTTTCTCATCAGAAGAATTATATCTTAAACACTTTATAAGCTCGGCGTATCCTTGAGGCAAACCTATTGTAGAGCCTTGGATTGAATCTGAAATCTTATCGGTTACAATAAATGAAAGCCGACTTAAATCATTTTCTTCCAAGAATTTAATAGCCTGCTCGGCTTTTTCAACCGTATCGCAAACTAGATAATTCAACTTTTCGCCAAAGACAGAAGCAACTAATTCCCGTTTATCTTCATCGGCGGCAATAATGTTGCTTATAGGACCTCTTGCCAAATTGCCCAAACTGAGAACGGCTCTTATTGAAGACCTCGCGGGATCCCGCTGGTCAAATTCCTTAAAAGTAGCCGCGCGAGAGTCGTTTGACGCCAAAGATTCTTTATACTGCAAAAGAAGATTTTCCAACGATTTACATTTCTCTTCATTCTCTGAAATGATTTTATTCATCTCTTCTTTCTTTGTTTCAAAAGAACCGACGGAAGCGTTTGCTAATTCAAGCTCGGTTTCTATGGCGACTATTTCTTGACAAGTAGGATCAACATCGTTTTCAAGCCTAGAAATTATTCTTTGTAAAGAAGCTACCTCTGCGTTAAGATGTATTCTGCTTTCGGAAAGTTCTGTTTTTAAATTAATCTGTCGCTCTTTTTCAGACTCAAGCCGGGATAGTTTTTTTCTTATTTCATTTTCTCTAGTTTCTAATTCGGACAGCCTGCTTTTTACTAAATTATACAGCCGCTCTTTTTCTCTGTAATCCGCTTCATATTTAACCAAATCGTCGGCTAAAGTTCCGTCGTCTGAATTTAAAGTCTTGAGCTGTTCTTCCATCTGCGCGACCTTTTCTTTGTTCACAACTAACTCTTGCTCAAGCCTTTCTTTTTCAGATTTTATTTCAGCTTCTCTTTGCATGGCGTGTTGAATTATCTGATCTGCCGCGCCTATCTGCATTTTTATTTCGCTTAAATCCTTGTTTACGCTTACGTACGACTCGTTCTTTTCATCTAAAGACAAACGCGTTTCCTGTATTTCAGCGTCAATTTGAATCATTGAAGTATTTGTAGATTCAAATTCTTTTATTTTAGGGTCAAGCTCTGTTTTTATTCTTGCTATTTCATTATTACCGTAAGATATATGCTGGACTAAAGACGCCGCTTCATACTTTGCAAGATCTTCTTGATACTTCTTATATTGCTTTGCTTTTTTAGCGGCTATGTCTAATGCGATTATCTGTTGCTTATGTATAGCCAACGCG
The DNA here is from genome assembly GCA_031290625.1 of Endomicrobium sp. Lineage (GTDB taxonomy): Bacteria > Elusimicrobiota > Endomicrobiia > Endomicrobiales > Endomicrobiaceae > Endomicrobiellum. The sequence goes on from JAITND010000052.1 coordinate 27,217, forward strand.
TCTGATAAGCGCGACATATCCGCGTCTATTTTCTCAAGTCTTTTTAAAGTTTCTTCTCTTCTTACTTTATATTTGGAAACTCCGGCGGCTTCTTCAAACAATTCTCTTCTGTCTTCCGGTTTTGCCGTAGTTAAAAAATCTACCTTACCCTGCTCAATTATAGAATATCCGTCAAAGCCTATACCTGTGTCCAAAAACATATCTCTTATATCTTTAAGTCTACACTGAGCTTTATTTATGGAGTATTCGCTCTCACCGCTTCTAAATAATCTTCTCGTAACGGTAACTTCGCAATAATCAACAGGCAAAATATTTTGAGAATTATCAAAAGTGAGAGAAACTTCCGCCATCCCCGTAGTCGCTCTAGTCTGAGTCCCTCCAAATATAACTTCCTGCATGTTGGAGCTTCTCATAGATTTGGCTCTCTGTTCTCCAAGACACCAACGAATAGAATCCGATATATTGGACTTACCGCAACCGTTAGGACCTATAATTCCCGAGATACCTGATTCAAAATCCAATATTGTTTTATCGGCAAACGACTTGAAACCGCAAACTTCCACTTTCTTTAAATACATTAAAATTTCCCTGTAAGTTTGAATTTTGCGCTTTCGTTTTCAGAATAATCTTCCGGGGAAAGTCCGTCATAAGCTTTTCTTAACCTTTTTACGTACTTTTTAGCGGCCTTATCGTCATTTTGCAAAAAAGTTCTTGCAAGAACAAATGCGCTGCATAATACTGCGGAAAACAAACACGCTTTTCCTAAACTTCCGCATAAAGTATTCCTTTCCTTTAACATACCTTGCATTTCCTCTTGCTAGACTCTGCGACAATCTTTCCGCGATGGTTTACAAGTCTTGCCGACAAGGAATGGCGTCCCGGCACGAAATCCATCCAATCAAACCACCAATATCCGCTCCCAAATCTGCATGGAAGCCATTCGCCATCATTAAACGAAATTTCAGCGTATCCGTCGTTAGACGCCCCTATACGCAATGCATAGTGCGAACCATTAATCATTTCCGCTTCGTTTGGATAATCTATAACTATGCATGAACTTGAGGAAACTTCATCTACAGAATTTTCTTTTTTAGACATAGCCTTAACAACTTTTTTCTTAACGTTTTTGTTTGCAGCTACTTTTTTCTTTACAGACTTTATAACCATTTACTGTTCATCCGACTTTACAAAATTTCAAATCTTATTTCTAAAATCTTGTCTTATCTTCGGAAAAAGCAAAACTAAACTGTTAATTGCCGTACACAGCATATTTCTTATAAACTCTGCCGTTCATCATTTCCGCCGCGCGCCGCGTCATTATATTATCGTCAAGAATCCAAGAAAGCTCGCAATGTTTGTAACCTATTCTTAGAGCATTCTTTAAACCTTTTTCATACATAACGGCTTCTATGCCCTTGCGCCTATACTCTTTTACAACTCCCATAACCATAAGCCTCAAGGTATCAATTTTTCTTCTATAGTACAAAAATTTAAAGATCCCAAAAGGAAAAAACTTTCCGTTAAGCTTCCTTAATACTTGACTATAATCAGGCAGAGAAATAAGCATTCCAATAGGTTCTTCCCCTATGCTTGCAATAACTGCCATTTCGGGATCTATAATCATTTTCAACTTTGAAGCTATAGAAGCAAATTCTTCATCGCTCCAAGGGACAAACCCCCAATTCTTCTCCCAAGCCCTGTTGTATATTGATATAGCAACTTTTAAATCTTCTTCGTATGAATCTTTGCTGACGGTTCTAATTTTCAATCCTGGAAGTTTTTTCTTAACCATTTCAACAACGCGTTCAAGCCTTTTAAGTCTTGAATCGGCAGAAACGGTCATATCGTAAGCATATAATTCTTTTATTTTTTTAAGACCGGACTGTTCGACAAGCTTCAAGTAATATTCGGGCGTGTAAGGCATCATAAGACTTGGAGGAAGATCAAAACCCTCTAACAAAAATCCGCATCTGTCATTTGTAGATGGATTCATAGGACCGATCATTTTTTTGATACCGTGTTCATTTAACCATTCTTGAGCCGCGCAAAAAATAGATTTGGCGGTTTGGACGTCATCAATACATTCAAAAAAACCGAAGAAACCGCATTTATCGTCTTGAAAAGATATATAATTATAATCTATTATCGCAGCAATTCTACCAATGACATTATTGTTATCGTCATAAGCTAAAAACAATTGTCTTCTAGCATGTAGCCAAAAAGGATTTTTACCTTCAGAAATAATCCCATTCGCGTCAGAAGCTAACGGAGGAACCCACTTACCGCTTTCTGAATAAATTTTCCAAGGAAATTTAACAAACTGCTTTAACTGCTCTTTAGTATCGGCTTTTACTATTCTCATTACATATTTCTCGCATAAAATTACGTTATCACGCCAAGACATTTGCCGACTTTTTTAAATTTCTCTAGTATAAAATTCAAATGATCGTCCGTGTGCGTGGCCATATAGCTTGTTCTTATTATGGATTGACCTTCTGGAACTGCAGGAATTACGACGGGAGAAGCAAATATGCCTTCGTCAAAAAGCATTCTCCACATCTTAAAAGCGACTAAATCATTTCCAACTATTAAAGGAATAATCGGCGATTGAGAATTACTAACGTTATACCCCATAGCCTTAAATTCTTCTTTCATTTTGCTTGCCGTCTGCATAAGTTTTATTCTTCTTTCAGGCTCTGCAATAACCAAATCTAATGCCATATCAATAGCTCCAACGCATGCGGGAGGAAGGCTTGCCGTAAAAATCATGCTTCTTGCATTATGTTTTATATAATTTATAACTTTTGAATTGCTGGCTATGAATCCGCCGATTGAAGCCAAAGATTTGGAGGCTGTCGCCATAATAACGTCAACGTCATCCTGCATATTGAAATATTCGCTTGTTCCAGCGCCTTTTTTGCCCAGGACCCCTAAAGAATGAGCTTCGTCAACAAAAATTCTTGCGCCGTATTTTTTTGCAAGTTTTGAGATTTCAGGAAGATTTGTAATATCGCCTTCCATGCTAAAAACGCCGTCTACAACTATCAACATTCCTTTTCCTTGATGTTTAGAAAGCTGTCTTTCTAAGTCGCTCATGTCATTATGTCTAAATCTTGTCATTTCCCCAAAAGACAAACGGCAACCGTCTATAATTGAAGCGTGGTCTAATCTATCTGTCACAACAACTTCGCCTTTTCCGACAAGAGATGAAATTGCGCCCAAATTTGAATGATGCCCCGTAGTAAAAAGAATCGACTCTTCTTTACTTACGAATTTGGCGAATTTTTTTTCAACTTTTTCATGCAGGTCGTTTGTTCCATTGAGTAATCTTGACCCTGTGCAAGAAGTCCCGTATTTCTTTGCGGCAAGAACTGAAGATTCTATAACTTTAGGATGGTTTGCAAGCCCAAGATAATTATTTGAACAAACAACTATTTTCTTACTGCCGTCAACTATGATTTCAGGTCCTTGCTGAGACTCGACTCTATGAAAATAAGGATAGAAACCAGTTTGCTTTAGCTCGTCGGCAGCATGAAACCCAAAACATTTCTCAAAAACGTCTGCACTCATCGCGGCACCCCCTCGCATTTTATGTTTAAAACCAATTATTTTCCAAGTACCAATTATACGTAATTTGAGAGGCGACTTCAAGGTTGGTAAATTTGATATTTAAGTCGTTCTCCGCTGGGAAAGTATCAGCAATCCAAAAATCTTGAAGCATCTCGGCAATTTTCTGTTTGTTTAACGTTGCAGGCTTTCCTGTTACTCTTGAAAGCGCTTCCATAATAAATCCCGCCGCTTTAAAAACAATGTCGGGAATCGGCAAAGGCAAGGCTTTAACGCCGACTGAATACGAAATTATCTTCCCAATATCCGCCCAAGTGTAAGCGGACGAATTTGCAAGGTAATAAATATTATTGTCAGTCTTTTTATTTTCAAGACAGAACGATACAGACTTCGCGACATCTTTAACATACGCTAATTGTAAAAGTCTTTTCTTTGCGGTTACAGGTCTCAAGCGCTTACGTATAAGATTAAAAAATATAAATATATCTTTGTCTCTAGGACCATAAACGCTTGCAGGGCGGAAAATGACGTAAGGAACTTTTCCGCAAAGTATTCTCTTTAACTCTTTTTCCGCTTCTATTTTGCTTAAACCGTAGTCGGAAACAGGTTCGCAAACATCCGTAATTTTCCTGACGCTTCCGGCGGGCGACGCGCCCATCGCGGCTTGTGAAGAAATAAACACAAACTTTTTCAAATTAGGATTATTCCTTAAAATCGCTTCGCAAAGACTTTTTGTGTTTTCTACATTCGCTTTAAAATATTCTTCCTTAGTCATAGCGCGGACAATCCCCGCGCAATGCACGACAACATCAACGTCTTTTACAATTTTTTCCAAAAAATTCTTATTGTTTAAAGAACCGTATTTATATTTAAGCGGGAGATTTTTTATCCATTTTAAATTTGACGTTTGCCTTATAGCGCATATCACATTATGATTAGCTTCTACTAATGCTTCGGCAATATGGCTGCCTACAAAACCCGTCGCGCCAGTAAGCAAAATTTTAGACATACCTTCTCCTTATATTTTCTTAACTATCCGATGTTCTGACTTTTTACTGCCTTCTCGCATAAGAATACCCTGTTTTCTAAGATGTTTTATAATGCGTTCTGCTTGTCTGGAAGATATGCCGACAATTTTTGATAGTTCTCCAACTAAAAGTTTGCTCATCCGTTTATCGCCTCAATAACTCTCCTTTCGGTTTCATTTATTCCGACATGGATTTTAGTTATACAAAAACCGCCGCGTAGGGAACTGCGCGGCATTTTCAAAACAGAGATTATTTCCTTTCTATGTCTTTACTTTGATCGTACAAAATCTTGATGGCTTTTTGGGCAACGCTAGGAGCGCACAGCGTGGCGTTTCCGCTAATGCAACCGCCTTCGCAACACATTACTTCAATAAGATTGCCGTCTGGAAATTTCTTGTCTTTTGTCATCTTCTTTAACAACTTGATACTGTCTTTATTTAGCCCATTGATTACATGAGGTTTTATAATAATATCTTTTTTGTCTCCCAAAAGTTTTGCCACGGCTCCCGCAACCCCGCCTCTAACTCCGAAGTTACGCCCTTGTTTTGAACTTTCAACTTCAAATTTCTCTTCAGCGCATTCTGAAACTTTAATATCTTTTGCAGATAACAAAGCCGCAATTTCTTCATAATTGGAAACATACTTGACGTTTTCATTTTCATAAGCTTCATTCTTTTTTGCAACGCATGGACCTATAAAAACAGTAACGTAATCAGGATGTTCGGCTTTAATCTTGTCGGCTATATAGCGCATAGGAGTTTTTGTAGTTGAAACAAACTCTTTAATTTCGGGAAAATGTTTTTTTATAAACTGATTGTATCCCGCGCAACAGGAAGTAGTCATAAACAACTCGCCGTCCCTCATACGCTCGTCAAATTCATGAGCTTCGTTTCTAATGGTAATATCAGCGCCTTCGGCAACTTCGTAAACATCATAAAATCCAGCTTTTTTCAACGCAGATTTCAACTGATATACGGACCCTTGAAATTGACCGACTATTGACGGAGCCGCCATAGCGACAACTTTTTTCCCGCTTTTTATATTTTTCAAAATATCAACTATTTGACTCTTTTCATGAACAGCGCCAAAAGGACATGCCATCATACATTTGCCGCACGATATGCAGACATTGTAATCTATCTTAGCCGTACCGTTCTCATTCTTTTTAATCGCGTCTACAGGGCAAGCGTCTTCGCAAGGCACCGCTATTTTTACTATAGCGTTGTATGGACATGCGGATATGCACATTTTACAGTTTTTGCACTTAGCGGGATCTATCTTAGACCTACCGTTTACTATGCTTATTGCTCCAAACTTACATGCAAATTTACAAGAACTTGCAACGCAGCCCTGACATACGTCGGTAACGCAAATTCTGTTGGGAACGCACCCTTTGCAGGCTGTTTCAACGAGAGTCAAAGGATTATCGTCAAGATGCTCGCGTTCAAGAGCTTTTTTTGCATAATTGGACAAACTTGTAATTTCGTCGTCTTCTTCTATAGAAAACCCAAGGCACGCTATCGCCCTATCCCTAAGAATCGCGCGTTCTTTATGAACGCAACATCTGTAACGAACTTCATATCCCTTAGGTCGCATTTCAAAAGGAATAAGGCGAGCGGACTCTTCAAAATTATTGGATAAAAAAGCTCTGATAATTCTTTCCAATACTTCTTTTTTTAAACCAATTTCCTGATTTCTGTTATTCATTTTTTCCCGCTCTAAAATTATTAAATCTTTCCGTTATATGCTTTTACAAAAATTTCTTTAATATCTTCCATCAACGGATAAACTGGATTTGCTCCGGTACATTGATCGTCAAAAGCCTGCTCTACAAGAATTTCAAGTTTATCGTTAAAGTCTTTTTCGGATACTCCCGCTTCTTTTATGGAAAGAGGAATGTCGATATCTTTTTTTAGCTTTGTTATCGCATTAATTAACAACTCTACTTTCTCGTCGTCATTCTTTCCGCCAAGACCTAATTCATCGGCAATCTGACCGTACTTAGCCTTTGCGTTAGGGAATTTATATTGAGGAAATATAGCCTGTTTTTTTGGCTTATCAGTCGCGTTATATCTTATAACCTGATTGATAACCAAAGCGTTTGCAATTCCGTGGGGTATATTAAACGCAGCGCCTAACTTGTGAGCCAAAGAATGTGAAATACCTAAGAAGGCGTTAGCAAAAGCCATGCCAGCCAAAGCAGAAGCATAGTGCATCTTCTCTCTTGAAACCGGGTCTTCTTTGCCTTTTGAATAAGAACGAGGAAGATATCTGAATACAAGCTTTACGGCTTCTAAAGCCGGAGAGTTTGTAAAGTTTGTGGCAAGCACGGAAACATAGGCTTCAACAGCATGAGTCAAAGCGTCTATTCCCGAAGCGGCGCAAAGACCTTTAGGCATAGAATCCACAAAGTTCGGATCAATAATAGCCATGTTAGGCGTCAAAGCATAATCGGCTATAGGGTATTTGATATGCGTTGAATCTTCCGTAATTACGGCAAACGGAGTAACTTCAGAACCTGTTCCGGAAGTAGTAGGTATAGCTATTAACTGCGCTTTCGTTCCAAGTTCAGGCACCTTGCAAATTCTCTTTCTTATGTCCATAAAACGCATAGCTACCTCTTTAAAATTCGTATCGGGATTCTCATACATCAACCACATAATCTTAGCCGCATCTATAGGAGATCCGCCGCCGAAAGCGATGATAACATCCGGCTCATAAGTTCTAAGCATAGCCAAAGCTTCGTTTATCGTTGAGACTGTAGGATCAGGTTTAATATCAAAAAATATTTGATAATCAATATTTATTTCTTCTAAAACCTTAGTTATGTTGTAAATCGCTCCGGAGTTGAAAAGGAATCTATCAGTAACTATGAAAGCTCTTTTCTTGCCCTGCAATTCGCGCAATGCCAAATCCGTAGCGCCTCTTTTGAAATAAATTTTTGGAGGAACTCTAAACCACAACATATTTTCGCGTCTTTCAGCCACAGTCTTGTAGTTCAACAAGTGTTTTACGCCAATATTCTCGCTCACAGCGTTTCCTCCCCAAGAACCGCAACCAAGAGTTAAAGACGGTTCCAACTTAAAGTTAAACAAATCTCCTATACCGCCTTGAGATGACGGAGTATTAATCAAGACGCGACCAGTATGAAGTTTCTTGGCAAAATAAATTATTCTTTCTTGCTTTCTTTCGTCTGTATAGAGAACCGACGTATGTCCCGCTCCGCCAAGATCTACAAGCTGATAAGCTTTTTCCGCCGCATCTTCAAAACTATCAGCTTTGTATACAGCTATTACAGGAGATAATTTTTCATGGGCAAATTCTTCTTCCAAAGAGATTTCGCTGACTTCGCCAGCAATAACCTTAGTATCTTTTGGCACTTTCACGCCCGCCATTTCGGCTATTTTATAAGCCGGCTGTCCTACAATCGCCGCATTAAGTTTTCCGTCAATAATTATGGTTTTCGCCACTTTATCTTTCTCTTGTTTGCTTAGCACGTAAGCTCCACGAAAAGTCAATTCTTTTATGACGGAATCATAAACGTCTTTTACTATTATTATTGACTGCTCGGAAGCGCAAATCATTCCATTATCAAATGTTTTTGACATAAGAATTGAAGACACTGCCATCTGAATATTTGCCGTTTCGTCAATAATAGCCGGAGTATTTCCCGCTCCAACTCCCAAAGCTGGTTTACCAGAAGAATATGCGGCTTTAACCATTTCCGGACCGCCTGTCGCAAAAATTGTAGCTATGCCTTTATGCGTCATCAATAAATTTGTAAGTTCAAGAGAAGGAACGTCTATCCATCCGATGACGTCGGCTGGCGCTCCGGCTTTGACAGCCGCGTCTAAAACTATTTTTGCAGCCGCTATGGTAGCATTCTTCGCTCTCGGGTGAGGAGAGAAAATTATCCCATTTCTTGTTTTTAAAGCGATTAAAGATTTAAATATTGCCGTAGACGTAGGATTTGTAGTAGGGACTATTCCCGCGATGACGCCGACGGGATCTGCTACTATTTTGATTCCGTCGGCTTTGTCTTCGCTTATTAATCCGCAAGTGCGGGCATCTTTATGTTTGTTGTAAATATATTCGGAAGCGAAATGATTTTTGATAACCTTATCTTCGACTATTCCCATGCCGGTCTCTTCAACAGCCATCTTTGCTAATGGAATTCTTGCTTGGTTAGCCGCAATAGCCGCAGCTTTAAAAATTTCATCAACTTTCTCTTGAGTAAAGCCAGAATAAATTTCCTGCGCCTTTTTCACGCGTTCCACAAGAGCATTAAGAGATTCTAGAGTGTCTACCCTCGTCTGAGCTTTAGCATACCGCGGTTCAACATTTGTCGCTTTCTTCGGCATTTTACATCTCCTCTTTGGTTATTTATTTATACACAACAATTACATTAGCTTGCGCAAAACCGAAACAGACGTATAAGGAGAGTCGCGTTTGGCTGTACAAAACGTACTAATCATTGCATCTTATAGTCTTTATTTCTTTCGCTATGTTTGGAATTATTTCGTATAAATCGCCCTCAAGAGCATACGTTGCAGTTTGCATCATAGGACAAGAAGCGTCCTTATTTATTGCGATAATAATATCAGAAGAACTCATGCCAACAGTATGCTGTATTTGTCCTGATATTCCGCATGCTATATAAACTTTAGGAGCTACTGTTTTGCCTGTTTGACCTATTTGGCGAGAGTAAGGTATCCAATCGGAATCTACAGCCGCTCTGGAAGCTCCTACAGCTCCGCCAAGAAGCTCGGCAAGCTCTTCAAGAAGTTTAAAACCTTCAGATTTTCCGACGCCTCTCCCGCCTGAAACTATAATATCTGCGTCGCCGACGTTTACATTTGAACTTGCATCTTTTATAAAACCTAAAAATTTTGTTCTGTTTACTAAGGTTGCAACGTCAACTTTGCAATCAATAATTTCGCCTTTTCTTCCTTCCTCAACTTTAGCTTCTTTGAAGACTTTGCGCCTTACTGTAGACATCTGAGGACGATGCTGCGGCGTCAAAATAGTAGCCATAATGTTTCCGCCAAAAGCAGGTCTAGTCTGCTGAAGATTTCTTGTCTCGACATCAATTTCCAAAGAGGTGCAATCTGCCGTAAGTCCAGTGCGTACTCTTGCAGCGACTCTTGAAGAAAAAGAACGACCTATATTTGTCGCGCCCATCAAAATAATTTCAGGCTTTTCTTTCTTTATAAGCTGAGTCAATATACTTGTATATGGATCGTCTTGAAATTCAATAAAAATCGGATCGTCGCAAACATAAACTTTATCAGCGCCCCTGTTTATCAAATCTTGAGCTTTTGATTTTATACCGTCGCCAATCAAAACCGCGCTAAGAGTCGTCCCCAACTGTTTTGCCAATCTTTTTCCTTCATTTAAAAGTTCGTACACAACGCCCGCAATTTCACCGCGTCTCTGTTCAGCGTAAACCCATACGCCCCTATATTCGCTTTTATCAACGCTTGACTGAGAAGCGTCTTTCTTAAGCTCTATTGCGCTAAATTTACACGTTTGCGAACAAATTCCGCAGTATGCGCATTTATTTAAATCTATAACTGCAAGTTTAAACTGTTCAGGTCTTTCAAGCGTTGAAATAGCGCCGAAAGGACATGCGCCGGCGCACTGACCGCAACCTACGCATTTATCGCTTAATACTTTTATGCTGTTTGCCATTTAATTCTCCATTCTAAGAACTATATTCTAAAAATAAACTTTTTTTCTTTTTATATAAGACTCAAATCTGACAATCTCTTTACCAAAGCTGCGGCAACTTCTCTAGCCTCGCCTGTAAATTTTTCTCCACCTGTTCTTTGAGGAGGTGTAAAGATTTTCATAACCTGCGTAGGAGAGCCGTTAAGACCTATTTTTAGGGCGTCTGCGCCTATTGTTGCGGCATCTAAAATTTTAATAACGGCTTTTTTTGCAGCCATTTTCCCTTTGAGCGACGCTACTCTAGGATTGTTTATCTCTTTTACAACAGTTAAAAGTACGGGAAGAGCGCTTTCTATCAAGTCATAACCATCTTCCATCATTCTTTCAACCTTTATAGTTTTATCATCGGCGGCTTCCGCTTTTTTAACATAAGCTACATGGGGAATATCCAACATTTCTGCAATTCCCGGTCCAACTTGAGCTGTATCGCCATCGGATGCTTGCTTACCGCAAATAACCATGTCAAACTTTCCAAGAGACTTTATAGCCGTTGACAAAGCATAAGAAGTAGCCAAAGTGTCGGCGCCGCCAAAAGCTCTGTCGCTCACCAATACGCCTTCATCCGCTCCTTTAGCTATTGCTTCTCTTAACGCGGCTTCCGCTTGCGGAGGTCCCATAGTGATAACGGTTACTTTTGCGCCGATTTTTTCTTTTATTCTCACGCCCTCTTCTACGGCGTATTCGTCAAAAGGGTTGATTATAGATTCAACCCCATCTCTCTTTAATCTTCCAGTTTCATGATCAATTTGAACATTAGTCGTATTAGGCACCTGCTTGATGCAAACAATTATATCCATTTTTCCCCTCTGTATATTTTTGCGTCTTAAAAGCAAAAGTGGAACTATGACAAATAGTCTTTATTCCACTTTATGCTTTTATTTCAAAGATTTTTTCTTATCTACTTAGCGTTAGCAGCCGATTCCTTTATAAGATTAAGAGCGATTTCATTTTTTTGAATCTGGCTTGTTCCTTCGTAAAGAGTAGTTATTTTTGCGTCTCTCATCATTTTTTCAACAGGATATTCTCTTGAGTATCCGTATCCGCCAAGTATCTGCACGGCATTGGTAGTAACTTTCATAGCTACTTCAGAGCAGAAAAGTTTAGCCATTGCAGACTCTTTGCTAGTACGTTTTTCTGCTCCTGCGTCTATCATTCTAGCTGAAGCGTAAAGCAAAGCTCTTGCGGCTTCAACTTCGGTCGCCATGTCTGCAAGCATATGCTGTACGCCCTGGAAAGAAGCTATAGGTTGACCAAACTGAACTCTCTTTCTCGCGTAATCTACAGCTTCGTCCAATGCGCCGGCTGCTATACCCAAAGCCTGAGCGGCAACGCCGGGACGAGAATTATCCAATGTTGCCTGAGCTATCATCAAACCATGCCCCTCTTTACCGAGAAGCTGATCTTTGCGCACTCTACAATTGTTAAATATAAGTTCTCTCGTGGAAGAAGCTCTTATCCCCATTTTCTTTTCTTTTTTGCCAAACTCAAATCCTGGAGTTCCTTTTTCAACTATAAAACAAGAAATTCCTCTAGCTCCTCTAGCAGGATTTGTCTTAGCAAAAATTGTATATGTTTCAGCGTCGCCGCCGTTCGTTATAAAACACTTTGTTCCGTTCAACGCGTAATAATCGCCATCTTTCGCAGCCGTCGTAGTCATGCCAGTCGCATCAGAACCCGCGTTTGCTTCAGTCAAACCAAAAGCCGCAAGCTTCTTGCCTGAAGCGATATCTGGCAAATACTTTTTCTTGTGATCATCGTTTCCAGCTATAAGTATAGGAAGAGCACCCAATGCAGTCGCAGCAAGAGACAATGCTATTGCGCCGTCAACTTTGCAAAGCTCTTCAACGACAAGAACCAACCCCATTATACCTTTTCCGAAACCGCCGTATTCTTCGGGAATATATACTCCGCATAAGTCAGCTTGGGCAAATTCTTTTACAATCTCCCATGGAAATTCTTCTTTTTCATCATAGCGTTCTCTAACAGGTTTTATTTTTTCAAGCGCAATAGTTCTTGCGGTTTCAATCATCATTTTTTCTTCTTCAGACAACATATAATCCATTACCATATATTACCCCCTTTATATAGTTTACTGCGAACCTGTCGGCGCAAACGCCGCTAACGTCTAACATTGCTTACGTCAATAGATTCCTTTATGTTTTTCATAGCTTGCTCAGCTGCAGATTGTTGGGCTTCCTTTTTAGATTTTCCGCCGCCTTTTCCCAAAAGTCGGCCCTTTACATAAACAGCAGCTTCAAATTTCTTACTATGGTCGGGACCAAATTCTTTTATTATCTTATATTCGGGAAGTTCTTTATAAACCGACTGGGATGTTTCTTGAAGCCTGCTTTTATAATCGGTTATAATTATTTCTTTCTGAACATCTAAAAATTTTAAAGCGAATTTTTTTGCGTTGTCAAAACTGCCGTCTAAATATATAGCTCCAACAACAGCTTCAAATACGTCGCACAAAAGACTTTCTCTATTCCTAGCTTCAAATGTATCTTCGCTTTTACCAAAAAAAATATAATCGCCCAAATTTATTTCTTTTGCCCAAGCGCTCAAATTAGACGCGGAAACAATTTGGGCTTTTAACTGAGATAATTTCCCTTCGCTTTCGCTGGGGTATCTTAAATACAAAGCCTCGGCTATAACAGCCGACAAAATACTGTCGCCAAGAAACTCCATACGCTCATTATAACTCTTCTTGCCGCCGAATGCGGCGGCATAAGATTTATGAGTTAGAGCAGTCTTTAAAACTTCAAGATTATTGAATTTGTATTCAATAATTTCTTGAAGCTTTTCATAGTCGTTACTTAACATATTTTTTTATTACTATTGTCGCATTATGACCGCCAAATCCTAACGAATTTGAAATCGCGCAAGTTATTTGCTGCTCTCTTATTTTGTTTGGAACATAGTCCAAATCGCAATCAGGATCTGGAGTTTCATAATTTATGGTAGGAGGTATAAACCCTTCCTGCATACCAATAACAGTTGCCGCAAGTTCTACGCCAGCGGCGCCGCCTAAAAGATGTCCCGTCATAGATTTAGTTGACGAAACAGGTATCTTGTAAGCTTTATCTCCGAAAACTTTCTTTATTGCGAGAGTTTCGGTTTTGTCGTTTAATGCAGTGGAAGTTCCATGAGCGTTGATATAATCAACTTCATCTTTTGACACGCCTGCGTCGTTTATAGATTTTTCCATCGCGACAATAGCCGCTTTTCCTTCCGGTTCTGGAGCCGTAATGTGATAAGCGTCGTTAGAAGCTCCATAACCCGCAAGTTCCGCATATATTCTAGCGCCTCTATTTAAAGCGTGTTCCAAAGTCTCAAGGACGACTATTCCCGCGCCTTCTCCCATGACAAAACCGTCGCGGTTTTTATCAAAAGGTCTAGACGCAGTCTTGGGATTATCGTTTCTTTGAGAAAGAGCTTTTATAGAACAAAATCCCGCAAGTCCCAAAGGAACAATCGCGCCTTCAGAACCGCCAGAAATTATAACGTCTGCGTCGCCAACGCGAAGAAGCCTCAAAGCATCTCCTATAGCATGGTTTGCTGAAGCGCAAGCGCTTGTAACCGCGTAATTAGGTCCGGTAAAACCATAGTTTATAGCTATCTCGCCGGGAAGCATATTCGTAATTATCATAGGGATAAGGAAAGGGCTTACTCTCCTTGGACCTTTTGCCAAAAGAACTTGCTCTTCTTCTTCAATTATGTCCAACCCACCGATGCCAGTTCCTGTTATAATTCCGATTCTTGACAAATCTTCTTTGGCAAGATCAAGACCTGAGTCCTCAACAGCCATTTTGGCGGCGGCAAATCCAAACTGCGTAAATTTGGCCATCTTCTTTATTTTTTTCTTCTCTATAAACTGTTCAGGTTCAAAGTTTTTTACTACAGCGGCAAACCGCGTAGTATAAGCGCTAGTATCAAAATATTCAATAGACGAAGCGCCTGATTTGCCTTCTTTCAAAGCCTTAGTAAACTCAGCATTGCCTATACCTATAGGAGTAACAACTCCAATGCCGGTTATAACTATTCTTTTTCTCATTTTTATGCCTTATTCTTATTTTGTAGCATGGGCTTTAATATAGTCAACTGCGCTTCCTACCGTTTGAATTTTTTCAGCTTCTTCATCGGAAATTTCAATGCTAAATTCTTCTTCAAAAGCCATAACAAGCTCTACCGTATCCAAAGAATCTGCTCCCAAATCATTAACAAAAGATGCTCCTACTACTACTTCGGCAGGATCTACGCCCAACTGTTCAACAATAATTTCTTTTACTCTAGCTTCTAAATCTACCATTTGTACGTCCCCCCTTTGTTATATAACTCTTTACTATTATTTTGTACTACTATGCTTCAAGCGCGCGCGAAGCATACTAAATCACATATACATTCCGCCATTAACTGCTAATACATGTCCGGTAATATAAGACGAATCGCCGCTTGCAAAAAACAAAGCCGCTTTAGCTATATCTGAAGCTTCGCCCAATCTTGCCAAAGGTATATTTACAGACAACGCGTCTTTTTGTTCTTGAGTCAACTTGTCAGTCATAGCCGTACGGATAAACCCCGGTGCAATAGCGTTTACCAAAATGTTTCTTGAAGCAAACTCTCTGGCGCAAGTTTTTGTCATCGCTATAACTCCGCCCTTTGAAGCGGAATAATTTATCTGTCCGGAATTGCCCGTCTGTCCAACAACAGAAGCTATGTTTATTATTCTGCCTTGTCTGGCTTTAAGCATCGGCTTACTTGCAGCTTTTATACAATTAAATACGCCCTTAAGATTAACCGCTATAACCGCATCCCACTCAGTTTCGCTCATTCTCAAGACGAGGTTATCTTTAGTTATGCCTGCATTATTGACTAGTATATCTATTTTGGAAAATTTGTCAAGAGAGGCGTTTACCAAAGATTCGCAATCTTCCAATTTAACTACGTTTGCCGCCGCGGCGGCAATTTCAACTCCATACTTTGACTTTATTTCATCTGCAGTTTTTTGAGCCAATTCAACATTTATATCAGAGATTATAATCTGCGCTCCCTCCGACGCAAAAACCTCAGCTATGGATCTTCCTATTCCTTGAGCAGAACCCGTAATAACCGCCGTTTTACTTTGAAGTCTCATTTATTCAATTCCTCCAACGTTTTTTCTAAACTCGCGCAATCCTCTATATTTAACGCTTTTTTTGATCTGTCTATTCTTCTTAAAAGCCCTGATAAAATTCTTCCCGGTCCGATTTCTATAAATTTGTCAAAACCTGAAGAAATAATATTTTTTACGCTTTCGTCCCATTTTACCGGAGATTTAATTTGCTTAACAAGCTTTTCTTTTATCGCATCTTTGGTTGTCGTTAAAGAAGCGTCGCAATTTGTATAAACTCCAAATTTAGGAGTATTAAAATTATATTTTTCTAGTTCTTTTACCATACCGTCCGACGCCAAAGACATAAGAGACGAGTGGAAAGGTCCTGAAACATTTAAAACAACAGTTTTTGCAGCGCCAGCGGCAGACGCAAGCTCAACAGCTTTGGCTATTGCGGCGCTAACGCCGGCTATAACAATCTGTCCTGGAGCATTAAAATTTACAGCCTCGCATACGCCTTCGCTTGAAGACTCTCTGCATATATCTTCAACTGCGGCCGCGTCAAGCCCAATAATTGCAGCCATTGTCCCTGGATTTGCTTCAGAAGCTTTTTGTATAAATTCGCCTCTGGCTTTTACCATTGATAAGCCGTCTTTAAAATCAAAAAAGCCTGCGCCGCATAGACTTGAATATTCTCCCAAAGAATGACCGGCGGCCGCAAACTCAACATTTTCAAAGTCATAAAGTTCTTTAAAAACCTCAAATATCGCCATACTCGCTGTAAAAATTGCAGGCTGAGCATGCTTTGTAAGAGTTAAATTTTCTTGAGGTCCTTCAAAAATAATCTTTTTAAGTTCATCGCCGGCTAAGTCTATTATTTCCTTAGCTTTTGGATACTCTTGGTAAAGATCTTTTCCCATTCCTACGCATTGAGATCCTTGACCGGGAAACATTAACGCTATTTTTGACATTATATTCCTCTTCAAATTTTAAATTCTAACTATAGAAGCGCCCCACGTAAAACCGCCGCCAAATGCAACCATCTCAACCAAATCGCCTCGCTTAACCCTTCCTGTCTTTATTGCTTCGTCAAGCGCCGTTATGGTAGTAGCTGACGAGATATTTCCTGTTTTGTGGATATTTACAAAAACTCTGTCCATTGAAATATCAAGCTTTTTAGCTACAGCTTCAATTATTCTCATATTTGCCTGATGAGGAATAAAGAGACTTATATCTTCTAGTTTCTTACCTGAAAGTTCTAAAGCTTTTTGAGCGGCCAAAGCCATTTTTGGAACCGCCGCTTTAAAAACATCTTTGCCCTGCATTTTCATTGTATGAAGATTTTGATTAACAGTCTCTATTGTAGTAGGATTGGCAGAGCCTCCGCCTGGTATAAAGAGTAGATCCGAATAAGATCCATCTGCGCCAAGATACACTGACAAAACATCATCGCTTTCTTCAGAAGCTGACAAAACCATTGCGCCAGCTCCATCGCCAAATAAAACGCATGTATTTCTGTCATTCCAATCAGTAATCTTTGAGAGAGTTTCCGAACCGACCAACAAAACAGTCTTATACAACCCCGAACTTATGAATGCTTTTGCCATTGCAATACCATAAATAAAACCGCTGCAAGCGGCAGATAAATCAAAAGCCGGAATAGAATTAATTCCTAGTTTTTTCTGTAAGAAACATGCCGTTGACGGAAAAAACATATCAGGCGTAATTGTCGCTACAAGTATTAAATCTATTTGCTCTGGATAAATATTTGAAGATTTTAAGGCTTCTAAAGAAGCCATATAAGCAAGATCTGAAACGGTTTCGTTTCTTTCGGAAATTCGTCTTTCCTTAATACCCGTCCTTATTTTTATCCATTCGTCGGAAGTATCAACCATCTTTTCCAAATCGGCGTTAGTAAGAACTTTTTTTGGAAAATACAAGCCGGTGCCTAAAATTTTCACGCCAAATTTTTTGTTCATTTGTTATGCGGCCTTTAATTTCAGTCTATTTTGATTTTGCTATGGCTTTTTTTATATCTTTTGTGAGATTATGTTCGGCAGCTTTTGCTCCGGCAAAAATGGCATTTTTAACGGCTTTGCAGTTTGAACTTCCGTGTCCAACTATACAAACGCCATCAACTCCCAAAAGAGGAGCTCCGCCACATTCGCTGTAATCCACCTTTTTTCTCAAATCCTTTATGACAAACCATAAAAAAGGAAGAGAAGCCCACGCTACAGGATGTTTCTTAAGCGCTTGCCTAATAAGTTTAAAGAGAACCTCTGCAAGACCTTCGCCAAACTTTAATATAACATTTCCCACAAAACCATCGCATATCACTACGTCTGCTTTTGATTTGGGAATATCCCTACCTTCAACATTGCCGACAAAGTTAATATCGGCTTTTTTGAGAAGTTCAAATGCAGCTAACGTAAGCTCATTGCCTTTTGTATCCTCTTCGCCAACTGAAACAAGTCCAACTCTTGGTCTTTTAATGCCAGTAATCTTCTCACAAAACAAACTTGCCATTATTCCAAACTGAAGAAGATATTCTGGTTTGCAATCGACATTAGCGCCCATATCTGCAATTATACAGTGTCCGTCTATGGTAGGAAAAGTTGTTGAAATAGCAGGTCTAAGCACGCCGTCTATTCTCTTCAAATAAAATAACGCAGCCGCCATAACGGCTCCGGAATTTCCCATTGAAACAAAAGCGTCAGCTTTACCGTCGGCGACAAATTTTGCGCAAACAGATAAAGACGAGTCTTTTTTTTGGCGAACAGCTTTAGCAGGATGTTCGTCCATAAAAACAATTTCCGTCGCATTAACTATTTCTATATCAAGAGATGCGACATTATAACGTTTTGCATACTTTGACATTTCTTCAGCTAAAAGCTTTTCCGGACCGACAAGCAAAATTTTGTATCCTGATCCTGATTCTTTCGCCGCTAAAATTGCGCCTTCAACAGTAGAAACCGGAGCAAAATCGCCACCCATCGCGTCAAGCGCAATTATCATTATTTCTCAACCTCTTGCTGAGTTTGCTCTTCTTGAACTTTCTTAACTTTTTTAGCAACTATAAGCTTACCATCGTAGAAACCGCACTCTGGGCATACTCTGTGAGGCATCTTTGCCGCGCCACAATTAGAGCACTTACTCGCGTTTGGAGCGTCTAATTTTGAATTTGCCGATCTCCTGCAATCCCTACGATGAGGGGTATGTTTTCTTTTTGGATTTGGCATCTTTTTTACTTCCTCCGCTTATTATTTAACAATTCTTTCCATCTTTCTTTCGCTGATTCGTCAATACTATCGGCGCAATCGCAAGAATTATTCTTTTTATTACGTCTTCCGCAAATTTTACATATTCCAAGACAATCTTTACCGCACACATGCTTCATAGGCATTTCAAGCAATAACAGCTGACGGACTTCTTCGCCAACATCAACTTTCCCGTCGACTGTCTCAATATCGGCATTTATAAGGATTTCAATCTGACGTTTATATAGGGCAAGACAACGAGAACACTCAAGCTCAACAAAACCCTTTATCGTTGCGCTTATATATATAGATTCTTCACAAGACTTTAAAGCTCTAAAAGAAACAAGAACGTCAGTCTTTACGCCTATATCGCCGTTATATTTGCAATCTTTAACTTCAACCGTATCAGTTTTCAAAAAATCTGATAAACTTACTGTTAATTCTATCATTGAAATTCTAAACATTTTAATATGTTCGGCAGCCTATTGTCAATTATTTAATTATCGTTTTCTATGACCTTACGAGATTCTCTTGCTATCATCAACTCTTCATTTGTAGGTATAACCAAAACTTTTACTCTTGAGTTGTCTGTAGATATAACTCTCTCTTCGCTTGAACGCTCTTTATTTTTTTCAACGTTTATTTCTATTCCAAGAGAGCTTAAATTTTTACAAACAGCCTCTCTAACAAGAGCTGAATTCTCTCCTATTCCGGCAGTAAATATCAAAGCGTCGGCTCCGTTTAATACTCCATAATAAGCGCTTATGTATTTTTTTATACTGTAAACAAGCATGTTAAAAGCAAGCTCCGCTTTTTTGTCGCCTTCCGAAACCGCTTTAAGGATATCTCTCATGTCAGCCGAAAGCCCCGACACGCCCGCTAATCCGCTTTTGTTATTCATCAAGTCATTTAGTGTTTTAGCATCTTTGTACTGAGGATATTGCTCTATTAGATAAGTTGTTATAGCAGGATCAATATCTCCGCATCTTGTACCCATAACCACGCCCTGTAAAGGAGTAAAACCCATGGAAGTATCTATAACTTTGCCGTTTTCTATAGCCGTTATACTGCTGCCATTCCCAAGATGCGCAGTTATCAATTTCAACTCGCTCAAAGGTTTACAAAGCAAAGTCGCCGCTCTCTGAGAAACATAATTGTGAGATGTCCCGTGGAAACCGTATCTTCTTATGCGATCTTTTTCATAAAATTCGTAAGGAAGAGCGTACATATAAGCATAATCAGGCATTGTTTGATGAAACGCCGTATCAAAAACCAAAACAGATGGTATTCCCGGAAGCATTTTTTCAACGGCAACTATACCGGCATAATGAGCTGGAGTATGTAAAGGAGCTATTGAAAAACATTCTTTTAACCCTTCTTTAACTTTATCTGTAACCAAAACAGACTTTGAGAATTTATCTCCGCCGTGAACTATTCTGTGGCCAACTACAAATATTTCGCTGACATCTGAAATTATACCCCTATTTTTATCTAACAATTCCCTTATTATCAATTCCACAGCTTCCGTATGATTTGCAACTTTTACAGCTTCTTGTTTCTCTTCACTGTTTATGTCCCGTCTTTTATAGAAAGCCTCTGGCAGCCCTACGCGCTCAATTAAACCCCAAGCTGCTTTCTTCTCGCTTTCCATCTCAAACAGAGTATACTTAACAGACGACGAACCGCAATTAACTATTAATGCTTTCATAATACTACAAACCCCTTTTTTGCAATTTTACCACATAATATTTCATTCCCATAATGCATACGGCGTATAAACATTCGCATAAGTTTATATGCCTCGCGCCTTTATAGTATTTTTTCAATTTATTGTCAACAAATATCAGAGTAAATTTGAGTTTAATTATATTTTTAATTTTGTAGCAATAGTTCTAAATTCTAAATTAGTCCGCTTTTGAATTTTAAATAACATAGGAAATATTTTTCACAAAATTTTCACAAGTTTCATATCCAAAAAATAATAAATTAAGTATACTTTATTCAATAGAATAGGTATTTATGAAGAAATATATTAGTTTGTTAGTTATCCTCGCATTGTTACTTACGCCTATGAAGGCGGCATTTGCTGCGACTAGTTCTCAGCCTTTTGAGCTACAATCTTGGCCTGATTATTTGAAAGAGAGGCGAGAAACAATTGCTGCGACTGGTTCTGAGCTTTCTCTGTCGCAACTTTGGTCTGATTATTCGGAAAAGAGGCGAGAAACAATTGCTGCGGCTAGTTCTCAGCCGCAATCTTGGTCTGATTATTCGGAAAAGAGGCTGGCAATAATTTTGGTCGGGCTACTGCTAGTCGGCGGTATCGTGCTAACTTGTTGTCGCAAAAGTAATTCAAATAATTCAGAAGAAAATAATATAATTGCTCAAATAGAAGAAGAAAATAATATAATTGCTCAAATAGAAAATGAACCTTACCGCTCTTCTACTCTTTTGCCTGTGCAGTTTACAAGGAATCATTATTATTATCAGCAAAGATACGAGTCTTTCATACCTGGCGACTGCGGCTTATTTGCTGTTAGAAGATTACTACGCCATGCAAAATTATTAGGTATGGAAGTCCCAGACTTGAGTAATATGTCAAATCAAGACCTTCGGAACCGAATGGTAGATACGGCGAATAAAAAGTATCCTGCTGATATTGATAGGCACAAACTTTACAGAACCCCTGGAACATACTTAACAACTGAAGTTGTCAAATGTCTACTGCTATCCCTAAATATTCCCGAGGAGCGCATTATTTTTAAAGGCAGCGACGCAGATCAAGACAATAGAATACCTTCTTGCCTTCTTTAGTTGATGAATGCGTGATTTTCCGCATTCCAATATTGTGGTCGTTAAACAAAACGCTCCTTGCTTAATATAGTTGCCAAAGTTTTTGCGTCCGTCATATTCTTCTCAATAAAAGAATATTCCCAAGCTCCGTATCTGCCTATTGAAAAAATCCCATGTTCTTTTAAAAACTCTTTTATAATTTGAATAGATTTCTTTCTTTTGCTGTCAAAAATCACGTAAGCGTAAGGAATATCTATAATATTTACAGTTGTTATCTTGTCAGCCTTTCTTATAAAACCAAGATTTTTAAAATCGTCTAACAAATTTTCAATATTTTTATACTTCTCATTCAATGAAGAAAACTCAACATAAAAGCTGTAACAGTTCTTTGGCACATTTGCGGCATTGACATTTGAATAAACGCCCGCTCTGTAAAAAGAAAATTGAGGTTCATGAAAATATATCCAATGTTTGTCTTTAAGTTTTTTTGGAATACCTTTTTCTGATTTGACGCCTATATTAACGCATCTCACAGAGTTTGATAATAGATTTTTTACCGCGCTTTTAACATTTGAGGGAACATTCATTAAACTCAGGCAATGCTTGAGTTGAAACAATTCTGTTGTATTTGTAAGTCTTTCCGGAAGAACACAAAATAATTTTATTTTGTATGTCTATTTTTTGCGTTTTAGAATTTAAATTAACTTTTACTTCTTTCGTAAGACCATCTATTAACGCTCCGCAGCCATTAACTTTAGGATAGTAAAATACGCTGTTGTAGCCATCATACCTCTTTTTGTTTTTTGAGTATGCGGCCTTTACTATGATTTCTGCATCAGGCTTTGGAACAAATTCGCCCGTCCATTCCGTAGTCATTTTGTTTAAATCATAATCCCACAGTTTTCTATTATACGGCTTCATGAAATATTTTGTTATGCCCTGTCCAAACATAGCTTCTGACCAACGCAAAAAAGGCATCGACGCTGAAATTTTAACATCTTTTCTTTTGAGTATACCGTTAACGCATTCTTTTTTCGTTTTATCGTCAAGATAATAAAGATTTGCTTGAAAAGGATATGGAATAAATTTATTTTTTGCATATATTGCTGCATTTCTGTCTATTTTACAAAACCCTCCGGTCAATTTTTCTATCGTTTTTTTTATTTCTTCATCTTTAACATGTATAAAATGCCCAGAACAGTCAAAAACAAAGCCGTCTTCATAAAACGAAGCGCAAAGCCCTCCCGCATAAGACTTTTCTTCTAAAACTTCATAAGGTTTTTTTAGAAAATAAGCGGCCGCCAATCCGCTTATTCCTGCGCCTATTATTATTATCTTTTCTTTCATTTAATCTACCTTAACGGAAGCAAGAGTTATGCTTAAAACCCATATAGCGACTGTTACTGAAACAAAAAGTATTAACGAACAGCCTGTCGTTAACGAGGTAAACAAATAAGCGCAAACAGAAAAAAATATACTTGCGGCGAAAGTTATAATCAGAATTTTTTTCTTGAAAAACCCAGTTTCTCAAGACGCAAAGCATAATGCTCTTTACTCCCTAAAAATGGCAATTTCCCTTTGCGTATTCTGCATATGCTGACTAAAATAGTTTCATAAATAGGAATAGCGAGTATAAATAATGGAGCAAAGATTCCAAAACTGTTTATTGAACAATAAGACGTTCCCATAGCGATGCTTGCCATTACAAAGCCAACAAATAAACTTCCAGCGTCTCCCATAAATATTTTCTTTGATTTAGATAGATTAAACGGCAAAAAGCCAAGAATTGCCCCAGCCAAAGCTATAGAGCAAAAATTGACGTAAAACATTTTGCTCGGCATTGCATAAAGAAAAAAGCAAACGACGCTATAGCGGCAATGCCGCCTGAAAGTCCGTCCATTATGTCTATAATATCAAAAGCGTTTGTTACGCCGACTATCCATATAACGCTTACAAGGCAAGACAGCCAGCGTATTGGAATAAAATTGATTCTTATATCAAAACAAAAAACAACGATTGAAGCGGCAAGAAACTGTAATAATAATTTCGGTTTAAAACCAAGACCTTTTAACTTCGCATCGTCAATTAAACCAAGCAAGCACAATATTAGAGAGCCGTATAGTATTCCTCTTAAATTTCTTAAAGTTAAAATAGGGGGTGCTGATTTTATGAGTTTTTATATTTGAAGAAGGAGCGTCCAAAACCTTGAACTTAACGGCAAAAAACCTGCAAACTGGCGCTAACAAAAACGAACTTAACAGAGCCGAAAAAAACGCAAAAAGATAAAGGGAAGTCTCGTTCATCATTTTTCCTCGTTCTCATAAATTCTTATCGACATAACGACAGATTTAGATCAATTGTCGGCGATATAAATCTTGAATAAACTAATCGGATCCGTCTTTAGCAAATTTAAATAAATCAGAAAAAGTAAGTTTTGTTTTTATTACGCAAAGTCCTCCTAAAGCAAATATTACGATAAGCTGTAAAAAATGACAAATCGCTATGCATACAAAAGCCAAATCTTTATCTACGGATAAAGTTGATAAAGCCAAAACGCCCATCAGCTCAAATGTTCCGAAATATCCCGGAGTAGCGGGAATTATACCCCCCATGCCTATTGCTATAACTGTAAATATGCCGCCCAAAATTGAAATGCGTATCCCGCATGCATAAGCGATAATAATAACAAACAACGCTTCCATTATCCACAAGATTTCTGAAAAAATAAAAATTTTTATCAATATAGACGGCTTTTTGAGAACAGCCAATCCTCCTGTAAATCTATTTAAAAAATCTGTTATTAATGATTTAAGAGTCGGCGATATAGGCATTTTTGACAATACTTTCAAAGCTTTATTTTTATGAGTCAACATAATGTAAAGCGTTACTAAACAAATAAAGAAAACAACAGTTAATATGTAAAAAGATCGCTTTATAAATTCAGGAAAAGACATAATCATAACTATTAAGAAAAAAAACGAACCAAATATTATTACGTCAAATAAACGTTCAATGACAATAGCGGCTAATACGCCGCTGCGGGACACGCGCAAACGCTCGCCTGTTATTTTGGCTCTTACCAATTCGCCAAGCCTTAAAGGAATTATATTATTTACAAAAAAACCAATCATTGTATAAGGAAAATTATCCAAAACTTTAGTCTTTTTAAGAGGTAAAAGAATATAATAATATCTTACGCTTCTCAAAATATAACTAAAAATGTAAATTAAAATTCCAGGAATTAAAACAAAATAGTTAACGCCGGCTATAAGCTCCAGAGATTTCTTAACGTCTATTTGGCGCAAAGTCAGCCAAATAAGAAAAATACTTACGCATACGCCCGCGGATATTTTTAAAAAATGCTTCTTGAACATTTATCTTATCTCCTAAAATTATATCATCAATAAAGTTTCGCAAGCTTCTTTATACAAAGAATTAAACGGATCTTTCTCAATAGCCAACGTTATATTTTTAGCTGATAATAACATTTGCCATTGTTTCTGGCAAGACCGGACGCATACTCGGACCATTTTACAGCTTTTTGTAAAAAGTTATTATTCCCATTCGCATGATACAGAGCAAAATAAACGTCGCTAAGTCTTCCGGAATATTCAGGATTTAAATAATCATCGCCTAGAGCTTCAATAAAACAAGTTTTTGCCTGTATAAAATTTTTTCGTAAAAGATGATATTCCTTTTTTATATTCCTGACGCGCATATAACGGAGCGCCTAACGAAATAATCAACGGCAAAGATAAAGCTGCCAAAATATAACCGTTAACCTTCTTTCTCCTTTTTTCTACGGCGTACTCCGGAATTGGAAATGAAAGAAGAAAGAAAAATAACAGCATGTTTGTAGAAACAAAAGCAGTCGAGTTAAAAAAGTTATAAAACA